>NZ_JBCLVN010000009.1:0-139894 GCF_039548315.1 Cellulomonas olei | reverse complement strand
GTCACGTCCGGCCGAGGTCGTCACGCCGACCTGACGACCTCGGCTCGAGCTGACGACCTCGCGCCCTCCGCCCGACGGGTGCGCCGACAGCGAAACGGGGCGTCAGCGGGACGAACGGGCACCTGGGCGGGCGTTAGGGTCGGCGCAAGCACACCAAGCCTGACGAGGGAGCCTTCGTGAACGACCAGACGCCGGCGATCGCCCGGGCCGAGTCCGGGGGACTCGGCCTCAACGACTCCATCTACAACCGGCTCCTCAAGGAGCGGATCATCTGGCTCGGCTCGGAGGTCCGCGACGAGAACGCGAACGCCATCTGCGCGCAGATGATGCTGCTCGCGGCGGAGGACCCCGAGAAGGACATCTTCCTGTACATCAACTCGCCCGGTGGCTCGATCACGGCCGGCATGGCGATCTACGACACCATGCAGTACATCCAGCCGGACGTGGCGACGGTCGCGATGGGCATGGCCGCGTCGATGGGGCAGTTCCTGCTCTCGTCCGGCGCGAAGGGCAAGCGCTACGCCACCCCGCACGCCCGCGTGATGATGCACCAGCCGTCCGGCGGCATCGGGGGCACCGCGACGGACGTCCGCATCAACGCCCAGCTCATCCTGCACATGAAGACCGTGCTGGCCGAGCTGATCGCCGAGCAGACCGGCAAGACGGTCGAGCAGATCACCGCCGACTCGGACCGCGACCGCTGGTTCACCGCCCCCGAGGCGCTCGAGTACGGGTTCGTCGACAAGGTCGTGACCCACGCGGGCGCCGTCACCGGCGGCGGCGGCACCGCCTCCTGACGCGCCCCGCCGACCGACAGACCCCGCAGAAGGAGAACCCGTGAGCACCGAGTCGCAGTTCATCGCCCGCGCCGGGCGCCTCGCCGGCGGCTGGGGCGGCACCGCGCCCGCCCTGGCGCCGTCGTCCCGCTACGTGCTGCCCCAGTTCGAGGAGCGCACCGCGTACGGCTTCAAGCGGCAGGACCCGTACACCAAGCTGTTCGAGGACCGCATCATCTTCCTCGGCGTGCAGGTGGACGACGCCTCCGCGGACGACATCATGGCCCAGCTCCTGGTCCTGGAGTCCACGGACCCGGACGGCGTCATCACGCTGTACATCAACTCGCCCGGTGGCTCGTTCACCGCGCTGACCGCGATCTACGACACGATGCAGTACATCAAGCCGCAGATCCAGACCGTGTGCCTCGGGCAGGCGGCCTCCGCGGCGGCCGTGCTGCTGGCGGCCGGCACGCCGGGCAAGCGGCTCGCGCTGCCGAACGCCCGCGTGCTGATCCACCAGCCCGCGATGGAGGGCGGCGGCTACGCCCAGGCGTCCGACATCGAGATCCACGCGAACGAGCTGATCCGGATGCGCGAGTGGCTCGAGGAGACCATCGCGCACCACACCGGCCAGCCGCTGGACAAGGTCCGCCAGGACATCGAGCGCGACAAGATCCTCACCGCCGCGCAGGCGCACGAGTACGGGATCGTCGACCAGGTGCTCGCCAGCCGCAAGGGCGTCACCGCCACGACCGTCGAGCCGTGACCGGTCCCCGCAGGCCCGTCCCACCCGGCTGAGCCGGGGCGGGGCGGGCCTGCGGGCCACCCGCCCGGGGGTCGTCGGCGCGACACGCCCGACACCCGGATGCGCGCAGGGGAGACACCGCGCCCGCCGTGGTGTGCAATGGTCGGATGGCGGCGACGCAGCCGGCGCCGTGACGGCGGGCCGCACGCACCGCGCGCACGACGCACCACGCACGACGAGACGCAGGACGACGCGACCGCAGCGGTCGCAACCGAGGGAAGGGGACGCACGTGGCTCGCATCGGGGACGGCGCGGACCTTCTCAAGTGCTCGTTCTGCGGGAAGTCGCAGAAGCAGGTGAAGAAGCTCATCGCGGGTCCGGGCGTCTACATCTGCGACGAGTGCATCGAGCTCTGCAACGAGATCATGGAGGAGGAGCGGGCGGAGGCCACCGAGATCGGCATGGTGGAGCTCCCCAAGCCGAAGGAGATCTTCGCGTTCCTCGAGCAGTACATCGTGGGGCAGGACGCCGCGAAGCGGTCGCTGGCCGTCGCCGTCTACAACCACTACAAGCGGATCCAGGCCGGCGAGGCGACCCCGACGGTGGGGACCGGCCAGGCCGAGGACTCCGTCGAGATCGCGAAGTCGAACATCCTGCTGATCGGCCCGACGGGCTGCGGCAAGACGTACCTCGCGCAGACGCTCGCCCGGATGCTCAACGTCCCGTTCGCGATCGCGGACGCCACGGCCCTCACCGAGGCGGGCTACGTCGGCGAGGACGTCGAGAACATCCTGCTCAAGCTCATCCAGGCCGCCGACTTCGACGTGAAGAAGGCCGAGACCGGGATCATCTACATCGACGAGATCGACAAGATCGCCCGCAAGAGCGAGAACCCGTCGATCACGCGGGACGTGTCCGGCGAGGGCGTGCAGCAGGCGCTGCTGAAGATCCTCGAGGGCACGACGGCGTCCGTCCCGCCGCAGGGCGGCCGCAAGCACCCGCACCAGGAGTTCATCCAGATCGACACGACGAACGTGCTGTTCATCGTCGCGGGCGCCTTCGCGGGGCTGGACGAGATCATCACGTCGCGCGCCGGGCGGCGCGGGATCGGCTTCGGCGCCCCGCTGCACACCGCGGACGACCGCGACGTGTACGGCGACGTCATGCCGGAGGACCTGCTGAAGTTCGGGCTGATCCCCGAGTTCATCGGCCGCGTCCCGGTCATCACGACGGTCTCGCCGCTCGACCGGGACGCGCTCGTGCGGATCCTCACCGAGCCGCGCAACGCCCTGGTGAAGCAGTACCAGCGGATGTTCGACATCGACGGCGTGCAGCTCGAGTTCACCGACGACGCCGTCGGGGCCATCGCGGACCAGGCGCTGCTGCGCGGCACCGGTGCCCGCGGCCTGCGCGCCATCATGGAGGAGGTCCTCCAGCAGGTGATGTTCGAGGTGCCGAGCCGCGACGACGTCGAGCGCGTCGTGGTGAACCGCGAGGTCGTGCTGGAGAACGTCAACCCCACCCTGGTGCCGCGTCAGGCGCCGGCCAAGCGCACGCCCCGCGAGAAGAGCGCCTGAGGCCGGCGGCGCGCCCCCTACGATCGGGGGCGTGACGACACCGGCCTCCAGCACCCCGCCCCCCGAGCTCGCGCGGCTGCGCGGCAGCATCGACAACATCGACGCCGCGCTGATCCACCTGCTCGCCGAGCGGTTCAAGGCCACGCAGCAGGTCGGCGTGCTCAAGGCCCGCCTCGGGCTGCCCGCGTCCGACCCGGGGCGCGAGGCGCAGCAGGTCGCCCGGCTGCGGGACCTCGCCCGCCAGGCCGACCTCGACCCGGTGTTCGCGGAGAAGTTCCTCGCGTTCATCGTCGAGGAGGTCATCCGCCACCACGAGGCGATCGCCGCCGGCCCCGACGGACGGCAGACCGGGCCGGACGCGGTCTGAGCGGACCTGCGGGCCCGCGGGACGCACCAGCGCGGACGCGGGTGCGCCGAGGGGTGGCGCGAGCGGCCCGGCTGTCAGAGGGTGGGAGGGGTCAGGACCGGTCGGCCGGTGCGGCCCGGCAGGCGCCCCGCCGGTGGACCGACCCACCCGAACCCTCGGAGGTCGCTCGTGGAACTGCACTGGCTCAAGCCCCTGCTCGGCCGTCCCGCCCCGTTCGTGACGGTCCACCTGGACGCCACCCGCGCGGACGCGTCCGGTGACGAGGAGGTCGCGGGCCGCTGGCGGGCGTTGCGCAAGGAGCTCGAGCGCTCGGGTGCGGCCGTCGCCGTGCTCGACGACATCGAGGGTCGGGTGACCCGTCCGACCGGGGTCGCCGGGCCGCACGGGCGCGTGGTGATCGCGGACGCCGAGGGCGTCGTCGTGGACCGCGTGCTCAAGGAGTCGCCGGCGCAGTCGACGGCGGTGCTCGACGACGTGCCGGTGCTGCTGCCGGCCGTGCGTGCCGCCGACCAGGCGACCCGGTTCCTGCTCGTCGAGGTGGACCGGCAGGGCGCGGACCTCACGTGGTCCGACGGGTCGGGCCTGAAGTCGGCGCAGAAGGAGACGGTCGAGGGCGACCACGACGAGCTGCGCAAGGTCAAGGAGACGGGCGACGGCTGGAAGAGCCGGCGCGTGCAGATGCGCGCCGAGGACTCCTGGGAGCGCAACGCCGAGACCGTCGCGGCCGACCTGGACCGCCAGGTGGTCGAGAAGAAGCCGGAGATCGTGCTGGTGACCGGCGACGTGCGGGCGGTGTCGCTGCTGTGCCACGCCGTCGCGCCGCGCACGCGTGACCTCGTCGTGGAGGTGCCGGGCGGCTCGCGCGCCGACGGGGTCAAGCAGGAGGTGTTCCACCAGCGCGTCGCGCAGGCCCTCGAGGCGTTCCGGCAGCGGCGGCGGGAGGAGACGCTGGCGCGGTACCGCGAGGAGCTCGGGCGCGGGGGAGCGGCCGTCACCTCCGTGGACGACGTCGTGACCGTGCTGCAGCGCGGTCAGGTGCGGGAGCTCGTGCTGCACGAGGACGTCACGCTGCCGGGCTCGTCCCTGGCGGACCGGCACCTGTGGGTGGGCCCGGAGCCGCTGCAGATCGCGTCGCGCGAGGCCGACCTGGAGGGCATCGGCGTGACGTCGGGCGTCCGGCGCATGCCCGCGGACGTCGCGCTGCTGCGTGCCGCGCTCGGGCAGGACGCGGGCCTGACGATCGCGCTCGACGGCCAGGTGGAGCTGGTCGACGGCGTCGGCGCGGTGCTGCGGTGGAACGACGACTCCACGCCGAGCGAGGCCGTGCCCACGTCCTCGGAGGACCAGCGCCGGCTGCACCGCGTGGTGTGACCGCACGCGAGGGCGGTGTCCGGCAGGGGTCGGACGCCGCCCTCGCGGCTGCTCAGGGGAGCGTGGCGGTCCAGTCGCCGTCGGCGAGCACCACCACGACCGACGGGCCGGCGGACAGCGGCGCGGTGCCGGACCAGGCACCGACCTGGTCGGCGAGCAGGGCGGTGGCGTACTGCTCACCGGCCTGCTCGAACACCAGGAACCCGGAGGTGCCGGCGTGGCTGAGCGCCACGTCGCCACCCGGGCCGTCGTACAGGAACACGCCGTCGCCGTGGCCGGACGCCGGCAGGGCGGCCGACTGCCCGACCGGGGAGATGGTGAGCGACCACGGGCCGCCCGCGGTGACCTGGAGCGCCTCGGGCTCGGTGGCCGCCGTGAGCCCCAGCGGCAGCGTGCCGGCGTACGGGCCGGTGATCTCGACGAGCAGCTCGGCCTCGCTGCCGTCCACGTCGACCACGGACAGCCGGAAGTCGCCCGGGCCGTCGTAGGTCACCTGCACCGCGCCGTAGAACACGCCGTCCGGCAGCGTGATCGAGGCGTCGCCGGTGCCCGACTGCTGCACGGGGACGTAGGTGCCGTAGCCCTCCAGGGCCCAGCCCATCACGTCGACGACCGGGGCGCCGTCCGCGGAGGCCGGCTGCTCGGCGTCGTCCAGGGCGTCCTGCGCCGCCTCCTCGGCCGCCTGCTGCTCGGCGGCCAGGTCCTGCGCCAGGTCGTCGGCGGCCTGCGCGGCGGCCTGCTCGACGGCCTCCTGGGCGGCGGACGCCGCGAGCGTGCCGGCCACGATCCCGCCGACGCCGGACAGCACCACCCAGATGCCCGTGACGACCCACGCCGTCACGCGGTGGCGCTGGTAGCCCGCGAGCCGCCGGCCCTGCCGGTCGCGCTGCACCCCGGTCAGCACCAGGACGAGGTCGACCAGCGACCAGACGCCGAGGCCGCCCACCGTGAGGAGCTTCGCGATGCCGGTGCCGACCTTGCCGAGGTAGAACCGGTCCACGCCGAGGGAACCGAGCAGCAGCGCGAGCAGCCAGGTGGCGACGAACGACTTGTCCGACTCCGGCTCGGCCGCGCCGGGCCACGGGGCGCCCCCGGGGTACCCGGGGGCGGGCGGGTACGCCGGGCCGGACGGGTACCCCTGCGGGCCCGGGTACGGGTACCCCTGCGGGCCCGCGTCACCCGGCCCGGCCGGTGCGCCCGCCCCGGTCGTCCACGCCGCGCCCGGAGCCTCCGGTGCCGGCCCGGGCGTCCACGCGCTCGTCGGCGACGGCGGGGCGGGCGGCTGGGACGGTGCCGGCTCGGGAGGCGTCAGGGACATGGCGGTGCTCCGGGATGTCGTCGGGTCGCGGGAGTCGCCCGCGGGCCGAGGCTAGGGGCTGGCTGTGACCCCCGTCGGCCGGTCCGGGGGTGAAGCACCGCGCGAACGGGTGAACGGCGTCCCGCGCGCGTCACTTCTCGCGGGTGTCGACGTACAGCTCCTCGACGTCCGCGGCGAAGTCCTTCAGCACGAGGGCGCGCTTCACCTTGAGCGACGGCGTGAGGTAGCCGTTGGCCTCGGTGAAGTCGCCGTCGAGCACGCGCACCTTCCGGATGGACTCCGCGCGTGACACGGCCTCGTTGGCCCGGGCGGCGGCGCGGTCCAGGGCGGCGAGCACCTGCGGGTGCCGGGCGGCGGCGCGCACGTCCATCGGGGGCAGGCCGTGCATGGACAGCCAGCCGGGCAGCATGTCGGCGTCCAGGGTGACGAGGGCGCCGATGAAGGGGCGGCCGTCCCCGACCACGACGACCTGGCTGACGAGGGGGTGGCCGCGGAACCGGTCCTCCAGCACCGCGGGCGCGACGTTCTTGCCGCCCGCGGTGACGATGAGCTCCTTGGCCCGCCCGGTGAGCCGCAGGTAGCCGTCGTCGTCGAGCGTGCCGATGTCACCGGTGGCGAACCAGCCGTCCCGCAGCACCTCCGCGGTGGCCTCGGCGTTGTCGTGGTAGCCGCGGAACACGTGCGGGCCCTTGGCGTACACGTTGCCCTCGTCGTCGACGCGCAGCGACGTGCCGGGGTACGCGGGGCCGACGGTGCCGATCTTGATGAGCCCGGGCCGGTTCACGCTGGAGGGCGCCGTCGTCTCGGTGAGCCCGTAGCCCTCGAGCACCACGAGGCCGAGCCCGCGGAAGTAGTGGCCGAGGCGCTCGCCGAGCGGCGCGCCGCCCGAGATGGCGTACCGCAGCGCGCCGCCCATGGCGTCCTTGAGCTTGCGCAGCACGAGCGCCGTCGCCACGGTGTGGGCCGCGCGGAGCTGCGCGGACGGGCCGGCCGGCGTGTCGAGCGCGCGCGAGTAGGTGATGGAGACCTTCGCCGCCCAGCGGAACATCTTGAGCCGGAACCCGTGGCCGGCCTTCTGCTCCGCGGAGTTGTAGACCTTCTCGAACACCCGCGGCACCGCGAGGATGTACGTCGGCCGGAACGACGCGAAGTCGGCGAGCAGGTTCCGGGTGTCCGGCGTGTGGCCGAGCGGGGAGCCCGCCTCGATCGCGACCATCTGGATGAATCGCGCGAACACGTGCGCCAGCGGCATGAACAGCAGGGTGCGCGAGCCCGGGGTGGCGCAGACCTCGGCGAGCGCGGCCACGCCGTTGCGCGCGTTGTCGACGAAGTTGCCGTGCGACAGCTCGACGCCCTTCGGGCGGCCGGTGGTGCCGGAGGTGTAGATGATCGTCGCGAGGTCGTCCGCGGCGGCCAGGGAGCGTCGCCGCTCGATCTCCGCGTCGGCCACGTCGGACCCGCCCGCGACGAGCTGGGCGAGGCCGCCCTCGTCGATGACGGACACGTCCCGCAGGCCCGGCACGGCGTCCCGCACCTGCGCGACCACGGCGGCGTGCGCGGCGGTCTCGACGACGGCGAGCGACGCCCCGGAGTTCGACAGGATCCACTCGACCTGCTCCGCGGACGACGTCTCGTACACCGGCACGCCCACGCCGCCCGCGAACCACACGGCGAAGTCCGTGAGGGTCCACTCGTAGCGGGTGCGCGACATGATCGCCACGCGGTCCCCGGGCTCGAGCCCGCGCGCCACCAGGCCCTTGGCGAGCGCCGTGACCTCCGAGACGAACTCCGCGACGGTCACCGGCGCCCAGGACCCGCCCAGCCCGGTCGACCGCTCGATGACGACGCTCGACGCCCCGCGCTCGAGGCGCCGCAGCAGCAGCCCCGGGACGTTCAGGGCGGGGTCGTGCGGGACGGGGGTGTCGGCGCTGAACTCGCGCATCGGTGCTCCTGGTCGACGGGTGGGGGCCACGAGGTCGCCACGGTCCACCGCGACGTCCGGCCGGTCCGCCATGCTAGCGGCGCCACCGCCGGCCCCGGCACCCACCGGCCCGCGGGTCGTCAGGCCGGGCCGGAGCCGCCGGCGTGCGTCGGGTCGAGCACCCGCTGCAGGAACGCCTGCGTCCGCGGCTCCGTGGGGGCGCCGATGACCTGGTCCGCCGGGCCCTGCTCGACGACGACCCCGCCGTCCATGAACACGACCCGGTCGCCGACCTCGCGGGCGAACGCCATCTCGTGCGTGACGACCATCATCGTCATGCCGCCGTCGGCGAGGTCGCGCATGACCGCCAGCACGTCGCCGACGAGCTCCGGGTCCAGCGCGGACGTGGGCTCGTCGAACAGCATGAGCTGCGGGTCCATGGACAGCGCCCGGGCGAGCGCCACGCGCTGCTGCTGCCCGCCCGAGAGCTGCGCGGGGTGGGCGTCGGCGCGGTCGCCGAGCCCGACCCGCTCGAGGTTCGCCCGGGCGATGCGCTCGGCCTCGGCCGCGGAGCGCCGGAGCACCTGCCGCTGCGCCATCGTGCAGTTCTCCAGCACGGTCTTGTGGCTGAACAGGTTGAACTGCTGGAACACCATGCCGACGTGGGTGCGCACCCGGTCGATGTCGACGTCCGGGTCGGTGACGTCGACGCCCAGCACGTCGATGCGGCCGGCCGTCGGCTGCTCCAGCAGGTTCACGCAGCGCAGCAGCGTCGACTTGCCGGACCCCGACGGGCCGATGACGCACACCACCTCGCCGGCGTGCACGTCCAGGTCGATGCCGGTGAGCACCTCGCGGTCGCCGAAGGACTTGTGCAGCCCGGCGATCCGGACGACGGGGGAGTCGGTGGTCATGTGCGGCTCCTCGCGCCGGTGCGCTTCTCCAGGTACCGGGCGAGCTGCCCGAGCGGCAGGGTGATGAGCAGGTAGCAGGCGCCGATGAGGAACAGCGGCGTGAGCCCGCCCTGGGCGGTGTTGAGGGCGTTCTGCCCGATGCGCGTGAGGTCGAACTGGTCCGTCGCCAGGCCGAGCAGGAACACCAGCGAGGTGTCCTTCGTCAGCAGGATGAACTCGTTCGTCATCGGCGGCAGCACGATGCGGAACGCCTGCGGCACGACGACGCTGCGCAGGGTCCGCCCGTGCGACATGCCGAGCGACCGCGCCGCCTCGACCTGCCCGCGCGGCACCGCCTGCAGGCCGGCGCGCAGCGTCTCGGCGATGTACGCCGCCGAGACCATGCCGAGCGCCAGCGCGGCCTTGAGGGTCACCGACCCGAGCTGGATGCCGAACGCCAGCGGGACCGCGTACCCGAACGAGATGACGACGAGCAGCGCCGGGATGCCGCGGAAGAACTCGATGTAGGCGGTCGCGACCCAGCGGTAGACCCGCACGGAGGACAGGCGCATGAGCGCGAGGGCCGTCCCGAGCGACAGGCCCACCGCGAACCCCGCCAGGGTGTACTGCACCGTGTTGAGGAACGCCTGCGGGATCGTCGGGGCGATCTGCCGGACGGTCTCCCAGTTGAAGAAGTTGTCCCCGACGGCCGACCAGTCGATCGCCAGCGCCACGGCGGCCAGGACGGCCACGGCCACGGCGTACTGGACGCCGCGCACCACGCGGGCGCGGCGGCGCGGGCTCCACCGGCGCCGGGGCGAGGAGATCTGCCCCGGCACCGGTGCGGGCGTGGTCGTCACCTCAGCTGTCCGCGGAGGCCGACGCGTCGCCCGACGGCGCGACGCCGATCCGGTCGGTGTAGATCGCGTCGTACGTGCCGTCCTCGCGGATGCGGTCGAGCGTGGCGTTCACGGCGTCGAGCAGGGCCGTGTTGCCCTTCTTCACGCCGATGCCGTACTGCTCGCCGGTCGGGAACGTCGCCGCGACCTCGAGGCCCTCGGACACGAACGGGCCGAGCACGGCGATGTCGTTGACGGCGGCGTCGACCTGGCCGGTCTTGAGCGCCTGGATCTGCAGCCCGAGGTCCTGGAACTGGATCGGGGTGAGCTTGTTGTCGGTCACCCAGGCCTCGCCGGTCGTGGCCTGCTGGACGGCGATCTGCTTGCCCTCGAGGTCCTCGACGGTGCTGAGGTCCGAGCCCTCCGGGACCAGCAGGCCCTGGTCGGCGTCGAAGTACGGCTCCGAGAAGTCGAACTTCGCCTTGCGCTCGTCGGTGATCGTGATGCCGGAGGCGACGACGTCGCAGTTGCCGCTGTTGAGGTCGGCGCCGGACTGGATGCCCTCGAACGGGGACACGCGCGGGGTCAGCGTGACGCCCAGGTCCTTGGCGACCTCGCCGACGATGTCCATGTCGAGGCCGACGACCGTGCCGTCCTCCTCGAACTCGAACGGCTCGAACGGCGGGTTGGTGCAGACGGTCAGCGTCCCGGCCTGCACCAGGTCGACACCGCCCGCGGTGGCGTCGCCGGAGCCCTCGGGGTCCCCGCCGCCGCACGCGGCGAGCAGGAGGGCCGCGGCGACGGCGGCGGGCAGGGCGGCGAGATGACGGGTGCGCATCGGAACTACTCCTCGTGTGGAAAACCGGCCGCAAGACTATACGTCGCAGACGATACGTATGCACAACGCGTCGTCCCGGGACCAGAGTCCCACCCGGGGGGCCCGGGCGCCGCCGGGGCGAGCGCGCAGGCCGCCCCGGCGGTGCCCGAGGGTGCTCAGGCCGTGGGCTGCTTCGGCTCCGGCGGCAGGAGCTCGGCGTCCCGGGCGACGACCGCCGCGTCGGGGGAGTCCGGGACCTCGGCCACGTCGAGCGGGCCGGTCACGCGGCCGGCGGCGCGGACGTCCGCGAGCGCCACCTGGACGCCCGGCAGCAGCGAGGCCGGGACCTCGAGGCGCGCCCGCAGGATCTCCGTGCGCATCGAGACCTTCGCCTCGGACTTCACCTTGCGCAGCGCCGCCAGCGCGGCACCGGCCGCGCCCACGACCGCCGGGTCGCCGTCGCCCGCCGCGGCGCGCAGCGGCTCCGCGACCGGCCACGGCGCGCGGTGCACCGAGCCCTCCCGCCACCACGACCAGACCTCCTCGGTCGCGAACGGCAGCACCGGGGCGAACAGCCGCAGCATCACGTCGAGCGCCAGGCTCAGCGCAGCACGCGCCGACGCCGTCTCCGGCGTGACGTCCGCCGCGCCGGCGCCCGCGCCGTACGCGCGGTCCTTGACGAGCTCCAGGTAGTCGTCGCAGAACGTCCAGAAGAACGTCTCCGTGAGCTCCAGCGCGCGCGTGTGGTCGTACGCCTCCAGCGCGGCCGTCGCCCGGTCCACCACGTCCGCCAGCCCCGCGAGCATCGCGCGGTCCAGCGGGTCGGTCACCAGGGAGGCGTCGAGCGCGGACGCGCCCTGCTCGGCCGGGCCGAACGACAGCGCGAACTTCGACGCGTTCAGCACCTTGATGGCCAGGCGGCGGCCGATCTTCATCTGGCCGACCTCGAACGCCGCGTCCGTGCCCAGGCGTGCGCTCGCCGCCCAGTAGCGGACCGCGTCGGAGCCGTGCTCCTCGAGCAGGCCCATCGGGGTGACGACGTTGCCCTTGGACTTCGACATCTTCTTGCGGTCGGGGTCGAGGATCCAGCCGCTGATCGCCGCGTCCGCCCACGGCAGCGAGCCGTGCTCCAGGTGCGAGCGGACCACGGTCGAGAACAGCCAGGTCCGGATGATGTCCTGGCCCTGCGGGCGCAGGTCCATCGGGAACACGCGCGCGAACAGGTCGGGGTCGGAGCGCCAGCCGCCCGCGATCTGCGGGGTCAGCGACGACGTCGCCCACGTGTCCATGATGTCCGGGTCGCCGACGAAGCCGCCCGGCACGCCCCGCTGCTCCGCCGTGTAGCCGGCGGGGACGTCCGAGGACGGGTCGACGGGGAGCTGGTCCTCGGACGGCAGCAGCGGGTGGTCGTGGTCCGGCTCGCCGTCCGCGTCCAGCGCGTACCAGACGGGGAACGGCACGCCGAAGAACCGCTGGCGCGAGATCAGCCAGTCGCCGTTGAGGCCGCCGACCCAGTTCTCGTACCGCACGCGCATGAAGTCCGGGTGGAACCCGAGCTCCTGACCGCGCTGCAGCAGCTCGGCGCGCAGCGACTCGTCGCGGCCGCCGTTGCGGATGTACCACTGGCGCGACGTGACGATCTCGAGGGGCTTGTCGCCCTTCTCGAAGAAGTTCGCCATGCGGTCGGTCTTCTGCGGCTCGCCGTCCAGGTCGCCCGTCTCGCGCAGCCCGGCCACGACGGCCTCGCGCGCCGAGAACGTCGTCCTGCCGGCGATCTCCTCGTAACGGGCGCGGCCCTCGTCGGACGTCACCCACTCCGGGACCTCGCGCAGCAGCCGGCCGTCGCGGCCGATGACGGAGCGCGTCGGCAGCTGGAGCTCGCGCCACCACTGCACGTCGGTCAGGTCGCCGAACGTGCAGCACATCGCGATGCCGGCGCCCTTGTCGGGCTCGGCGGCCGGGTGCGCCAGCACGGGCACCTCGACGCCGAACAGCGGGCTGGTCACCGTCGTGCCGAACAGGTGCTGGTAGCGCTCGTCGTCCGGGTGGGCGATCAGCGCCACGCACGCCGGGAGGAGCTCGGGGCGGGTGGTCTCGATGTGCACCGGCTCGGCGCCGGCGCGGTGGAACGCCACCCGGTGGAACGCGCCCGGGTACGGGCGGGCCTCCAGCTCGGCCTGCGCGACCGCGGTCTGGAACGTCACGTCCCACAGGCCGGGGGCCTCCGCCTGGTACGCCTCGCCGCGCGACAGGTTCCGCAGGAACGCCTGCTGCGCGACCGCGCGGGCCTCGGCGCTGATGGTCTGGTACGTCATGCCCCAGTCGACGGACAGGCCCAGCCGGCGCCACAGCGCCTCGAACTGCTGCTCGTCCTCGACGGTCAGGCGCTCGCACAGCTCGACGAAGTTGCGGCGGCTCACCGGCACCTGGTCGGCGGCCTTGACGCTCTTGCCCTCACCGCCGACGTGCGGCGGCTCGAAGTCCGGGTCGTACGGCAGCGACGGGTCGCAGCGCACGCCGAAGTAGTTCTGCACGCGGCGCTCGGTGGGCAGGCCGTTGTCGTCCCAGCCCATCGGGTAGAACACCTCGGCGCCCCGCATCCGGCGGAACCGCGCGACGACGTCGGTGTGCGTGTACGAGAAGACGTGGCCGACGTGCAGGGAGCCGGAGACCGTCGGCGGCGGGGTGTCGATCGAGTACACCTGCTCGCGCGTCGCCGATCGGTCGAACGCGTACGTGCCCTGCTCCGTCCAGGCGCCGTCCCAGCGGGCCTCGACGCCGTCGAGCGACACCCGGTCCGGTACCTCGCGGACCGCGCGTACGGCCGCGGCGGCGGTCGTCGTGGGGTCGGCGGCGGGCGAGGCGGGGGACAGATCGGTCATGGTCACCCATCTTCCCAGATCCGGACGCCCCACCCGACCGCGGGCGCCGCGGGTCGTGGGGCGGGGCGCGGCGAGGTCGTCAGGTCGGGCCGAGGTCGTCAGCTCGGGGTGACGACCTCGGCCCGAGCTGACGACCTCGGGCGGCGCGAGGCGCGAGGAGCGGGCCGCGTCGCGGGGCGGGGGTCAGGCGGCGGTGGGGGTCGCGGTGGGGGTCGGGCGGTGGGTGAAGCGGTGGAACGTCGCGCGGGTGCCGCCCTCGCTGCGCCGGGCCAGGGCCAGGCCGACGACGACCGCGCCGAGCAGCGGCCCGACGCCGCACGCGACCATGCCGGCCCGCGCGCCGAGGTGCTCGCACACCCAGCCGATGAGCGTCCCGGACACGGCCTGCGCGCCGAGCAGCACCAGGACGTACAGCGCCATGACGCGACCGCGGACGTGGGGGGCGACCGTCGTCTGCACCAGGGTGTTCGAGCCCGTGAGGTACAGCAGCGTGGCGACGCCCATGGCGATGAGCACGGCGACGAACACCGGCCGGCTCGGCGCGGCGGCCGCGAGCAGCTGCAGCACGCCGACGACCCCCGCGAGGACGACCAGGTGGGTGATGCGGCTGCCCCGGCGACGGGTGGACAGCAGGGCACCGGTCAGCGCGCCGACCGCGAGCATCGACGTCAGCAGCGCGTAGCCGCCGGCGTCGGTGTGGAACACCTGGTCGGTGTACGCGGCGAGCACGGTCGCCATGTTGACGCCGGTGACGGCGACGAAACCGACGAGCACGACCGACCACAGGATGCGCGGCGTCCGGCGGACGTACGCCAGGCCCTCGCGGAGCTGACCCTTGGCGCGCGCGACGACCGGGGCGGCGGTGAGCTCGGAGGTCCGCATCACGGCGAGCAGTGCGACGGCCACGAGGCACGCGACGGCGTTGAGCAGGAACGTCCAGCCCTCGCCGACCGCGCTGATGAGCCCGCCGGCGACCGCCGGGCCGACCAGCCCGCCGAGCTGGAAGACCGCGGAGTTGACGCTGATCGCCTGCCGCAGGTGCTGCGGGCCCGCGACCTCGTGCACGAACGCCTGGCGCGCGGGGTTGTCGAACACCGTGGCGAGCCCGCTGACGAACGCCGCGACCAGGACGTGCCACGCCTGGACGTGACCGGACAGCGCGAGCACGCCGACGGCCAGCGTGGACAGGCCGAACACCGACTGGGTGACCATGAGCACGCGGCGCCGGGGGTAGCGGTCGGCGACGACCCCGCCGACCAGGCCGAGCAGCAGCATCGGGACGAACTGCAGCGTCACCGTCAGCCCCACCAGGGCGGCCGAGCCGGTGAGCGTCAGCACGAGCCAGTCCTGCGCCACGCGCGCCGCCCAGCCGCAGGTGTTGGTGAGCACCTGCGAGGAGACGTAGAGCCGGAAGTTCCGGACGCCGAGCGCGGCGAGCGTGGCGTTGCGGGGGCGCGGGCCGGCGGCGGCGGCCGGCGCGGGCCGGCGGTGCAGCGCGATGCGGGGCCGGTGCAGCGTCCGGCGCAGGCGGCCGGCGGCGGAGCGGTCGGCCTGCGGCGCGCGGGCGGTGCGGGCGCTGCGGGAGGGGCGGCGGGTGCGGGTCGGGGACGAGGACGGGCGGCGGGCCGAAGGCACAGGTGTTCCTAGCTCAGGTGGTGCGGAGGTGTGGGTGCGGAAGCGTTGCGGACGCGTCGGGGTGCCTCCAGACTACGTCGCGGCGAGCGATTTTCAGAGGTGATGACGGGAATGACTGTGATCACGTTCTGTGATGATGTGGTGGTGGCGCCGCAGGTCAGCGGCGCCGTCCCGGACCCGGAGGGCAGCCGTGTTTGACCCCGACCAGCTCCGCACTTTCCTCGCCGTTTCCGAGACGTTGAACTTCACGCGCGCCGCGGCCCGGCTGTCCCTGTCGCAGCCCACGGTCAGCCAGCACGTCCGCAAGCTCGAGGACGCCGCGGGCCGGCGGCTGCTCGACCGCGACACCCGCGGCGTGCAGCTGACCGACGACGGCCAGGCGATGGCGACGTTCGCCCGGACGATCCTCGCGGCGCACGACGAGGCCACGCGGTACTTCACGGGGTCGGCGATGCACGGCCGGCTGCGGTTCGGCGCGGCCGACGACCTCGCGCTCGCCCAGCTCCCGCGCGTGCTGCGCGACTTCCGGCGCCTGCACCCGCGCATCAACCTCGAGCTCACCGTGGCGCAGAGCGGCACCCTGCACCGCCGGCTGCACGCGGGCCAGCTCGACCTCGTCTACATCAAGGAGGCGAGCGGGCACTCCGAGGGGCAGCTCGTGCGCCGGGACCGCCTGGTGTGGGTGGCGGTCCCCGGCACGGCTGTCGAGGCGGACGCCCCCGTGCCGCTCATCACCTACCAGGGCGCCTCGCTCACCCGGCAGGCCGCCGTCCGGGCGCTCACCGAGGCGGGGCGGCCCTGGCGGACCACGTGCAAGGTCGTCGAGGTCAACGGCGTGCTGGCGGCGCTGCGCGCGGGGCTCGGCATCGCGGTGCTGCCGCAGAGCCTGCTGCCGGAGGACCTGGTGCAGCTCCCGGCGGCGGCGCTCGGCCTGCCGGATCTCGGCGACGTCGACATCACGCTCGTCGCGAACCCCCGGTCGCCGCGGGAGCCGATCGAGGCCCTCACGTCGGCGATCCTCGGGCACGCACCGCGCTGACGACGCCGGCCGCGCAGGCCGCGCCGGGTCGCCGGAAATACTGCCGTCATCGACGCTGGTTAGGCTCGACGAGGACCCGCGGCAGCGCGGGCGGACCGGCACGAGGGAGAGCGTTCGTGGCACAGGGTGTGGTGGCCGACGGCCTGCAGGTGGGGTACGCGGCGATGCTGGAGCAGTTCCATCCGACGGAGGCCGTGGAGCTGTCCGCGTACGCCGAGTCCCAGGGGTTCCTCGGGACGATGGCGGCCGACCACTTCCAGCCGTGGGTCCCGCAGCAGGGGCAGTCCGCGTTCGTCTGGAACGTGCTGGCCGCGCTCGGTGAGCGCACGACGGGCGACATGGGTCCGGGCGTCACCGCCCCGACGTTCCGGTGGCACCCCGCGATGGTGGCCCAGGCGTCGGCGACGCTCGCGGCGATGTACCCGGGGCGGCACTGGCTGGGTCTGGGGTCCGGCGAGGCGCTGAACGAGCACATCACGGCGCAGTACTGGCCGGAGGCGCCCGAGCGCATCAACCGGATGTTCGAGGCCATCGACATCATCAAGAAGCTGTTCTCGGCGTCGCTGGCGGGCAAGGACGTCAAGCACGCCGGGCAGTTCTACAAGCTCGAGTCGACGCGCCTGTGGACGATGCCGGAGGTCCCGCCGGAGATCCTCGTCGCGACCGCCGGGCCCGTCACCGCCAAACGGGCGGGCCGCCACGCGGACGGGCTGATCACGGTCGGCGCGCCGCTGGAGAAGATCAGCGGGCTGTTCGGCAAGTTCGACGAGGGCGTGCGCGAGTCCGGCCGGAACCCCGAGGACCTGCCGAAGGTGCTCCAGCTCCATCTGTCGTGGGCGGAGACCGACGAGCAGGCCATGGAGAACGCCATGGTCGAGTGGCCGAACGGCGGCATGAAGTTCCCGAAGGGCGACATCCGCTCGCCGTTCGACTTCGCGCAGATGGCCAAGCTGGTGCGCCCCGAGGACTTCGAGGGCCGCATGGTCATCTCGGCCGACCCCGACGTCCACCGCGCGGAGATCCAGAAGTACGTCGACCTCGGCTTCGACCGCGTCTACCTGCACAACGTGGGCCGCAACCAGCGCGAGTGGATCGACGTGTTCGGGCGCGACGTGCTCCCGAAGCTGGTGCGCTGACCGTGCCCGACGACGCCCGGTCGTCCGCCGCGGACGTCCTCACCGCCTGGGCCGTGCCCGGGATCGGTGAGGTGCGTCCCGGCGACGACCTGGCGACGCTGCTGGGCGACGCGCTCGCGGGGGACGCGGCCGCCCGGCCCGCGACGGCGCTCGCGGACGGCGACGTCGTGGTCGTGACCAGCAAGATCGTGTCGAAGGCCGAGGGTCGCGTCGTGCGGGCCGCCGACCGCGAGGCGGCGATCACCGCCGAGACGGTGCGCGTCGTCGCGACCCGCGAGCACCCCGGCGGCGTCACGCGCATCGTGGAGAACCGGCTCGGCCTCGTCATGGCGGCGGCCGGCGTCGACGCGTCCAACACCGACGAGGGCACGGTGCTGCTGCTCCCGGAGGACCCCGACGCCACCGCCCGCGCGCTGCGGTCCGCGCTGACGGAGCGGTTCGGCGTGCGGCTGGGCGTGCTCGTGACCGACACCGCCGGGCGGCCGTGGCGGCAGGGGCAGACCGACATCGCGATCGGCGCCGCCGGCGTGCGCGTGCTGGAGGACCTGCGCGGCACCACCGACACGCACGGCCGCACCCTGCAGGTCAGCGTCGCGGCGCTCGCGGACGAGATCGCCGCGGCCGCCGAGCTCGTCAAGGGCAAGGCCACCGGCCGGCCGGTCGCGGTCGTGCGGGGGATGGCCCACGCGGTCACGGACGAGGACGGGCCGGGTGCGCGGGCGCTCGTGCGGGTCGGGCCGGACGACATGTTCGCCGAGGGAGCCGCCGAGGCCTACGCCCGCGGCTGGAAGGACGCGACGGAGCGCTGACGGGCGCGGCGTCAGGCGAGCGCGAGGTGGATCAGCAGCGCGTCGTCGAGGGCGGCCGCGGTCTCGGCGTCGAGCGACCCCAGGCGTTCGCCGAGGCGTGAGACGTCGACCGCCCGGAGCTGCTCGGCCTGTGCCGTGGACTCGACGGTCGGGCCGGTGCGCCGATCGGGCCGGACCAGGACCTGGACGTCGAGGACCGGCGCCGTCGTCACGCCCGCCGCGCGAGCACCGCCAGCCACTCCGCGTCCGCGTGCCAGGGGTCGCCGGACAGCGACGCCCAGTGCGCGTCGACCCGCAGCCCGGCGTCGGCGAGCACCGGGGTGAACGTCCGCGGGACGTAGTCGTGGAACCACATGCGGTACGTCGTGACGTCGTCCGCCCCGGTCACGACGGTGTACTGCCGGCACCGCACGTCGCCCGGGTACCGGTGCGTGCGCGCGAGCACCAGGTGGCGGCCGGGACGCCACAGGCCGCCGTCGGCGACCGCCCACTCGTCCTGCGGGCCGGAGCCCGCCTGCGCGGGGGTGGAGACGTCGAGCACCAGGGCCCCGCCGGGGGCCAGCGCGGCGCGGGCGCGGCGCAGCACGTCGTCCCGGACGTCGTCGGGGAACGTCGAGAGCTCGCCGTACGCCTGGAGCACGAGGTCGAACCGGCCCGGCTCGTCGAGGGTCCGGAAGTCCTGCCGCCGGTACTCGATGTCCAGGCCCGCCGCCCCGGCCTCGCGGCGCGCGTGGGCCACCGATCCCGGGCTCAGGTCGACGCCGGTCACCCGGCACCCGAGCGCGGCCAGGCGCTGCGCGACCAGCCCCGGCCCGCACCCCAGGTCCAGCACCCGCGCCCCCGGGACGGCGATCCCGAGCGCGGTGAGGTGCGCGACGGTGCGGTCGAGCTCCGCGGGGCGGCGGCTCGCGGCGTCGTGCGTCGGGTCCAGGTGGGCGGCGAGCAGCTGCGTCGCGATGTACGGGTCGTCCCAGAACGGGCCGTCACCCGGGGCGAACGGCTCCGGGCGGGCGGTCGCGGCGGCGAGGTCGGTCGGCACCGGGTCAGCGTGGCGGACCCGGCGCCGACCGCGCCACGGGATTCGGGCCGGTCAGCCCTGCGCGGCGATCTGCGCGGACTGGCCGGTCGCGCCCGGCTCGCCGGCCGGGATCGGCTCGGCGATCACCGCGGTGCCGTAGGCGCACACCTCGGAGAACTGCCCGATGGAGTCGGTGTCGAACCGCATGGCGACGATCGCGTTCGCGCCGCGCTGCGCCGCCTCCTCCGTCATGCGGCGCATCACCTCGTGGCGGCTGTCGTACATGATCTTCGTGAACTCGGGGATCTCCCCGCCGCCGATCGACCGGAACCCGGCCGTGAAGCTCTGGCCGATGTTCGTCGACCGGACCGTCAGGCCCATGACCTCGCCCAGCACGGCCTGGATGCGGTAGCCGGGGATCTCGTTGCTCGTCACCACGATCATGCGCCGATGGTGCCAGCCCGCGCCGCGCGCCGCTCGGACCGCCGCACGGGGAGCAGTCCCTCCGCACGTTCGGATCCGGTCGCACCGACACGCTCGGCGTGTTCGCGCGAACGGATCCGATCGCCCGGGGCGCGGCGCGTGCGCACGTACGGATCCGATCGCCCGGGGCGCGGCGCGTGCGCACGTACGGATCCGATCGCCCGGGGCGCGGCGCGTGCGCACGTACGGATCCGATCGCCCGGGGCGCGGCGCGTGCGCACGTACGGATCCGATCGCCCGGGGCGCGGCGCGTGCGCACGTACGGATCCGATCGCCCCGCGGCGCGGCGACCTCACACGGCGCGGGGCTGCGTCGTCAGGACGTCCGAGGGCAGCAACCGTGCGCCCACGGGAGGAGCAGCAACGTGAAGGTCTTCATCGCCGGTGGTCGTGGCAGGGTCGGGTCGAGGCTCGGCGAGCTCCTGGTGGCACGTGGTGACGAGGTCGTCGTGGGAGAGCCCGCGGACGGTGTCGACGTCCTCACCGGAGCGGGGCTCGACGAGGCGCTGGCGGGTGTCGACGTCATCGTGAACGTCCTGAACACCGGCCGGTTCGACGCGGAGGGCGCCCGGGCGTTCTTCACGACGTCGACCCGGCGGCTGGACGAGGCCGGTGCCCGGGCGGGCGTGCGGCGGCACGTGCTGCTGTCGATCGTCGGCGTCGGGTCGGGGACGGCGTCCTCGAACGGCTACTACGTCGGCAAGGTCGCGCAGGAGCAGACGCTGCGGGCCGGCGCCCTGCCCTGGACGATCGTGCGGGCCACGCAGTTCCAGAGCTACGTCCCGGTGCTCGCCGACCAGCACACCGTCGACGGCGTGGTGCGCGCGCCGCACTCGCTCGTCCAGCCCGTCGACCTGGACGAGGTGGTAGCGCTGCTGGCCGAGGCGGCGACGTCGGACGACCTCGGCGAGGTCGAGATCGCCGGTCCGGTGCGGTACCACCTGGACGAGCTGATCCGCGGGGCGCTCGCGGCCGCCGGGGACCCCCGCGAGGTCGTCACCGTCGACGCCGACGGCGCACCCGACGCGCTGGTGCCGCACGGTGAGCACCGCGTCGGCGCCGTGCGGTACGCGGACGCGGACGTCCCCGCGGCACACTGACGCCAGTCGCCGCCGACCCGAGGAGCCCAGGTGACCGAGCAGGACCCGACCGCGAGCGAGGCGCTCGACGACGTCTCCGCCGAGCGCCGGCGCCTGCTGTCGCTCGCGTACCGCATGACCGGGACCCTGAGCGACGCCGAGGACGTCGTGCAGGAGACGTACCTGCGGTGGTACCGGCTCGACCCGGCGGAGCGCGCGGCGGTCCGGGTGCCCGCGGCGTGGCTGACCCGGGTCGCGAGCCGCGTCGCCCTCGACCACCTCGGGTCCGCCCGGGTGCGCCGCGAGACCCACGTCGGGCAGTGGCTGCCCGAGCCGGTGCCGGCCGACCTGTTCGCCGGGACCGCCCCCGTCACCACGCTCGGGGGCGGTCCCGCGGCCGACCCGCTGGACCGGGTCACGCTCGACGAGTCGGTCAGCACGGCCCTGCTCACCCTGCTGGAGGCGATGACGCCGGCGGAACGCGTGGCGTTCGTGCTGCACGACGTCTTCGGCCTCCCGTTCGACGAGATCGCCGAGGTCGTCGGGCGGTCACCGGCCGCGACGCGCCAGCTCGCGACGTCCGCCCGCCGGCACGTGCGCGAGGGCCGCCGGGCGCGGGTCGGCGTCGGCGAGCACGACCGGGTCGTCCGGGCGTTCCTCGACGCGAGCGTCGGAGGCGACCTGGGCCGGCTGCTGCGGGTTCTCGCGCCGGACGTGGAGCTGCGGGCCGACGGGGGCGGGGTGGTGCAGGCCGCGCCGAACGCCGTGCGCGGGCAGGACAACGTGGCGCGGTTCCTGCTGGGCGTGCTCGCGAAGCAGCCGGCGCTGCGGTTCGAGGAGCGGCGGACCGCCGACGGCCTCGGCTACGCGATGCGGCTGGGCGAGCAGCTGTTCGGCATCGTGACCTTCGCCGTGGACGCGGGGCGGGTCACCCGGCTGTGGCTCGTCGTCGACCCGCGCAAGCTCACCCGGTGGGCGCCCGCGTGAGCGGACCGCGCCCCGGCCTCACATCCGCGGTGGCCGCGTCGTCGACACGGCGGGGCGCGGCACCCGTCGCGCGCGCGAGCACGAGGAGGGGCAGATGAGGATCGCCGTGTGCGGCGGGACCGGGACGGTCGGACGGCACGTGGTGCGGGTCGCCGGCGAGCGGGGGCACGACGTCGTCGTGGTGAGCCGGGCCGCGGGCGTCGACCTGGTGGCGGTGCCGGACCGGGCGGCGGACGCGGTGCTCGCCGGGGCGGACGTCGTGGTGGACGTGCTCAGCACCACGACGCTGTCGGCCCGGGGGTCGGTCGCGTTCTTCACGGCGACCAGCCGCCGCCTGCTGGCCGCCGAGCGGCGCGTCGGGGTGCCGCACCACGTCGCGCTGTCGATCGTCGGCATCGACCGGATCGACGCGGCGTACTACGCGGGCAAGCTCGCCCAGGAGCGGCTGGTCGCCGGCGGCGCCGTGCCGCACACGATCCTGCGGGCCGCCCAGTTCCACGAGTTCGCCGGGCAGGTCGTCGGCCAGGCGTCGATCGGGCCCGTCACGCTCGCGCCGCGCACGCTGACCCGGCCGGTCGCCGCGGCCGAGGTCGCCGAGCACCTGGTGCGCGTGGCCGAGGGGGCGCCGGCCGGACGGGCGCCGGACCTGGTGGGGCCCTCGGACGACACGCTGGCGGCGATGATCCGCCGGCTCTCCGCGCACGACGGGGTCCGGCGCCGGGTGCTCGAGGTGCGGCTGCCCGGCGGGTACGGCGCGGGGCTGGCGTCGGGCGCGCTGCGCGGCGGACCGGACGCGGTGCGGGGCCGGCTGTCGTTCGACGACTGGTTGGGCTCGGAGGCGCGGACCGGCTGAGCCCGCGCCCGCACCCCCACCCGCACCCGCACCGGCGCTCAGGCCCGGGCGGCGCGCGCGGCGGCCTTCGCGGCCTTCTTCGTCTCGCGGACCTCGCCGAGCGAGACCGGGTCGCGCACGTCCGCGATCGAGCGCGGCACGTCGTCCCCGTACGCCCCGGCGGCCTCCCGCCAGCCCGCGGGTTCGACGCCGCGCTGCTTGCCGAGCAGGGCCAGGAAGATGCGGGCCTTCTGGTCGCCGAACCCCGGCAGCGCCTTCAGGCGTCTCAGCACGGTGGCGCCGTCGGGGTCGCCGTCGGTCCACAGCCGGGTGACCTCGCCGTCGTACGCGTCGACGACCGCCCGCGCGACCGCCTGGATGCGCCCCGCCATCGAGCCGGGGAACCGGTGCACCGCCGGTGGCGTCGCGCACAGGGCGGCGAACTCGTCGGGGTCGGCCTCGGCGATGCGGTGGACGTCGAACCCGCCCATGCGCGCGGCGATCTTCGCCGGGCCGGCGAAGGCCGACTCCATCGTGACCTGCTGGTCGAGTTGCATGCCCAGAAGCAGCGCGAAAGGGTCCTGATCGAGGAGTCGGTCAGCCGTCGGATCACCGGTAAGCCACAACTTGTCAGGCATGCTCACATTTTCGCCTTCCTGGCCATTTCGCGCATCGTCCGCCGTGGGTTGGCCTAGCAGCCTACCTCCAGGGAACTCGTCGGTGCGTGTGGCTCGGTGACCTCATCAAGGATCAAGCTGAACCGCACGAGGGTCTGTCGTGACCATCAGAGAAGGTCGTCAAAAATCTCCGTCTGGAGAATCACTCGTCGGATGCTGCGCTTGTCAGCGAAGGGGACGATTCGGTCGGCGCGAGCATCGGTATCGGTCTCTTCTTCGGTGATGAAGTCGCCGGGTTCTGCCTTGGTGCGTTTTAGGTCGACGTATGTGCCATAATCTAGGGCGTAGATATTGTAGCGCTGCCCCGGGTTCTCCTTGTCGCTGTATCCGCGCGACATCAAGTGGATCAAGCGAAGATCGAAGAGGGACTGCACCATCGCGTTACTTGCATGCTCGCGCGAGAGCATAAACATCTTGGTCTGTCGGTTGCCGATGACGTCGGAGATGATGCGGTGAAGCGCCGTTCGCTGAGCATCCGAAAGGGCGGTCGACTTGTCTGTCTCGTACCAGTCTCGCGCGGCCTCCTCGACCGAGTTGAGGTCGATCTTCTGTCTGCCGGTAGTCTTGGCTTTAAAGAATGCCGAGCTGAAGATCCCCAAGAAATCTCGAGCGACCCCCTCTCCGGCACGGACAAGCTCGACGAACGTAGCGCGCTCGGTGAACAGGCGTGAGCGGAACGACACGGGGTCACGTACCCCGTACTGCCTGAGGGTCTCTTCGCCCATGCCAGACGTCACGTGCTTGTAGAGCAGTTCGTGGAATACGTTAACAACGTTCTCGGGGTTTCGCTCGTACACATAATAGTCGTCAAGATCCAAGTTCGCCTTTATGTCAGGGCCAAGTTCGAACCCGATCGGGTTTCCGGGCCGCGCCAGCGTGAATCGCGAACGATATTCCAGCGAAGCGATCTTCACCGTGATTCGATTGCTGGGGAATAGCGATCGCTTCATGAACTCGGCGATGAAGGGCTGGAGGTCGACAGGGAGCGATGTCCACTCGTCGATGAGTAGGGTCAGTCGGTCTGCACCGATCGCCGTAAGGGCCCGCTCCAGGATGATGAACACCTCACTGAAGACGAGGGACTGGCGAAGCGCTTCGGTGTACTCCACCTCCCTCGCGGTGGAGTCAATCGCCTTATCGGTGGCATTGATCCCGAAGCCGGTCTTCTGCGGAGATAGGCTAACATCCGCGACCGCGCCACTCTCGGAAGTGTGAGCGGCTCGATCGGTGATTGTGCGGGAATTCACCTCTGCCGTCTTGCGAGTTACCACGTCCGCGAAATCGCTTACTTCCTGTAAGCCGCGACCGTCCGAGTCTGGTGAGGTGACAATCTCCAGGAGCTTGTGCTGGATTAGGGAAAGCAGGTCTTTGAAGACTGCTACGCAACGCTCGGCGACCGGCTTGGTTTCATCGAGGAATGTGTGCGCGCTTCCGAGGACTCGAACGTCGAGATAGATAACGTGCGATCCCTGCTGATCTGCTAGTTCCGCGCCCAAGACCTGGAGAACGTGCGTCTTTCCGGTACCGCGACGTCCGTAGAGGATCTGGTTCGCATCGTTGGCGACCTGCTGTAGTACACCTGTGTCAACGTAGGTGTCCTTGAGAACCTCAAGGTCCCGCTGCTTTTCCGAGCGGTCCGTGATGTTGCTGACGGCCCGCGCGAGCCGCGGATCGTTGATGAGGTTCCCAGGTGTCGCATCGCTCACGTGAATGCTCCAAGAGTTGAGGCGTGGGCGGAGACTACCGCGGACCGCGGTGGCTGCGGCCGAGTTCGTGCCTCTTGCTGCTTGACGGCTAGGTGGCGAGGCCGATCGCGCGCTCCATGGTTAACGGATGCTGTGGTCGAGGAGCATGCCGGTCAGGAGCGCGAACGGGTCCGCGTCGAGCAGGTCGTCCGCCTCGGGGTCGCCGGTGAGCCAGAGCGTCATGCCCTCATCGTCGCACCCCGCCGGGACCGGGTCACGGGCGCGGCGAGGCGGTGCGTGTGGTCAGGGCAGGGCCGCGGCGACGGGGTCCACGCCGCCGCCGGGGAGGGTGTCGCCCGGCGCCGGGACGGCCGTGCCGGTGGGCCAGCGCAGGTCCGGGCACTCGGCGGCCGTGCGGCAGAACCGCGGCGGCTCGTGCGCGCCCCAGCCCAGCGGGATCGCGACGATGCCCGCCAGGCAGCCGGCGAGGGTGAGCACGGACATCGCGCGCTGGCGTCGGCCCACGTCCCCACCTCCCGTCGCGTGCCCGCCCGGTGCGTCCGCGTCCACCTCTCCCATCGGCCGGGCAGCGGGGCGGTGCAGCGCCCGTCCGGGTGAGACGCGCCGCACGCGGGTGGTGGCGCGCGCGGGCGGTGCTGGGCAGGCGCCGCGCCGGGGAGGACGATCGTCGGGACGCAGCGAGGAGGACGCAGCGAGGAGAGGGGAGCGGCGGGTGGGCGAGGTGGCGGAGTACCTGGCGACGCTGGACGGCGCCGAGCGCGAGGTGGTCGGGCGGCTGCTCGACCGGGTCCGCGCGGCGGTGCCGGAGGTCGAGGAGGGGCGGTCCTACGGGCTCGCGGCGTACCGGTACCGCGGCCGGCCGCTGATCGCGGTGGTGACGGGGTCGCGCGGGTGCACGGCGTACCCGTTCAGCGCGGAGGTCACGGCGGCGGTGCTGGCGACGCTCGAGGGGTTCGACGCGACGAAGGGCGGCATCCGGTTCACGGTCGGGCGGCCGCTGCCGGACGGGGCGCTCGACGCGCTGGTGCAGGGGCGGCGGGCGGAGATCGACGCCGCGCTGGGCCGGGCGCGGGGCTGAGGCCGCGGGCGCGTAGGGTGCCTGCGTGCTGGTCGGTCGGTGGGTGGTCGTCGTGCCCGTGAAGGACGCGCGCCGCGGCAAGTCGCGCCTCGCGGACGTCCTGGAGCCCGGAGCCCGCGCGGCCCTGGTGCGGGCGATGGCGCTCGACACGGTGGACGCCGTGCTCGCCGCGCCGCGCGTCGCCCGGGTGGTGGTCGTGACCGCCGACCCCGAGGTCGCCGCCGCGGCCGGCGCGCTGCCGCGGGTCCGGGTGCTGCCCGAGCCGGCGGCCGGTGCCGCCGACCCGCCCGGCGGCTGGCACGCGCTGAACCGGGCCGTCGCCGCGGGGGTGGCCGCCGCACGCGCCGAGGCCCCGACGGCGCACGCCGGCGTGCTGCTGGGCGACCTGCCGGGGCTCGACCCCGCCGAGCTCGACGCCGTGCTCGGGGACGCCGAGGCCCACCCGCTCGCGGTGCTGCCGGACGCGGACGGCACGGGGACGACGCTGCTCACCGCGGCGCCGGGCGCCGGGGTGGAGCCGCGGTTCGGCGGGGGGTCGGCCGCCGCGCACGCCGCGGCGGGGCACGTGGTGCTCGACGTGCCGGCGGGATCCGCGCTGCGCCACGACGTCGACGTGCCGGCCGACCTCGCGGCGCTGGCCGGCCGCGGCGTCGGCGGGCGCACGGGCGCGCTGCTGCGTCGCCTGGCGCCGCTGCCGCTGGACTGAGCGGCGGCGCACCTCACCGGACGGTCGCGGCCTCCGGTCCCGGGGGTCACCGCGTCAGCGCCTGACCAGCGCCAGCGCGGCGGCGGCGATCCGGGCGGTCGTCGGCACGTCCCGCATGAGGGTGTCCGCGGCTGCGGCCCGCCAGCCGCCCGCCCGCAGCCGCCCGACCGCGTCCTCGTCGGCCGTGTCGAGCAGCCAGGCGTCGAGCACGCCGGGCGCCCCGTCGGACGGGCCGCCGCGCAGCCCGTAGTGCCGGGCGACGGCCTCGGCGGTCGCCTCGACGCCGATCGCCGCGAGGCACTCGGCGGCCATGCCGCGCACCGGCGCGCCGCCGATGATCGGGGACACGCCCACGACCGGCGCCGGTGTCGTCGCGAGCGCCTCGCGGACGCCCGGGACGGCGAGGACCGTGCCGACCGAGACCACGGGGTTCGACGGCGGCACGACGACGACGTCCGCGTCCCGGATCGCCTCCAGCACGCCGGGCGCCGGGGCGGCGGCCTCGAGGCCCACCTGGACGAACGCGAGCGCCGGAAGCGCGGCGCGGTGGCGCACCCACCACTCCTCGAAGTGCAGCAGCTCGCCGCCCGCGACGCGGACGTGCGTCTCGACGGGCTCGTCCGCCATGGGCAGCAGCCGGACGCCCTGCGCGGCCAGGCCCCAGCGCCGGCACAGCCGCTCCGTCGCCTGCGACAGCGTCAGCCCCTCGCGCAGCCACTGCGTGCGGGCGAGGTGCGTCGCGAGGTCCAGGTCGCCGAGCGTGAACCACTCCCAGCCGACGTCGTAGGCGGCGAGGTCCGCCGACACGCGTGACGACTCGTCGCGGCGGCCCCACCCCTGCTCCTCGTGGACGGCGCCGCCCAGGGTGTACATCAGCGTGTCGAGGTCGGGGCAGACCCGCACGCCGTGCAGCCACATGTCGTCGCCGGTGTTCGCGACGACGGTGACGTCGGCGTCGTCGTCGAGCAGGGCCAGCAGCCCCCGGGTGAACCGGGCGCCCCCCACGCCGCCGGACAGGACGGTGACCTTCATCGGGCTCCTTCGACGGCGGCGAGCGGGCGGTCGGCGGGGGCGGCGGGGCCGGCGTCGCCGAACGCGATGACGGGGCGGCCGGTGCGCGGGTGGGTCATCACCTCGGCGTCGACGCCGTACACCCGGCGCACCAGGTCCGCGGTCAGCACGTCGCGGGGGTCGCCGGCCGCGACCAGCCGGCCCTCCGCGAGCACGAGGACGTGCGCGCAGTAGGCGGCCGCGAGGTTGAGGTCGTGCAGGGCGGCCACGGTGGTGCGGCCGAGGTCGCGGACGAACGCCAGCAGCGACAGCTGCGCGCTGACGTCCAGGTGGTTGGTGGGCTCGTCGAGGAGCAGCAGGTCGGGCTCCTGGGCCAGCGCCCGCGCGATGTGCACCCGCTGCCGCTCGCCGCCCGACAGCGCCGACCACGGCCGGTCCGCCAGGTGCGCGGCGTCCGCGGCGGCCAGCGCCCGGTCGACGGCCTGCTCGTCGGCGTCGGCCCCCCACAGCGTGCGGTAGGGGATGCGGCCGAGCGCGACCACCTCCCGCACGGTCAGCGGCACCGTCGACGACGACTCCTGCTCCAGCAGCGCGATGCGGCGCGCCCGCTCCCGGCGGCCGAGGGCGTGCACCGGCGCGTCGTCGACCAGCACGGACCCGGCCTCCGGGTCCAGCAGCCCGGCGACCAGGCGCAGCAGCGTCGTCTTGCCCGCGCCGTTCGGCCCGAGCAGACCCGTCAGCGCGCCGGGCGGGGGCGTGGCGTCCACGCCGTCCACCACCCAGCGGCCGCCCAGCCGGACGCCGACGCCCGCGATGCTCACGTCCACGCGCTGCCCCTCCCTCGTCGCAGCAGCACCGCGAAGACCGGCACCCCGATCAGCGCGGTCACGATGCCCACCGGCAGCTCGCGCGGGTCGAACAGCGTCCGCGCGCCCGTGTCGGCCCACACCAGGAAGATCGCGCCCGTGACGGCGGCGACCGGCAGCAGCCGCCGGTGCGCGGGCCCGGTGAGGGCCGACACGGCGTGCGGCAGCACCAGGCCGACGAACCCGATGGACCCGCTGACCGCCACCATCGCGCCGGTCAGCAGCGCGACGAGCGTCATCAGGGTCCACCGGGTGCGGTCGACGTCGATGCCGAGCGCCGCGGCCGCCGTGTCGCCGAACGCGAACGCGTCCAGCCGGACCGCCGACGCCACCAGCACCGTGCCGACCACCAGCAGGGCCACCCCCGCGATCGCCACGGACTGCCACGTCGACCCCGCCAGGGACCCGAGCAGCCAGTTGAGGATCTCCCGGTAGGAGTCGCCGGTCGCCGACCAGAAGATGACGAACGACGTCCCCGCCGCCGCGAGCTGCGACACCGCGAGGCCGGCCAGCACCGCGCGCCCCGGCGTCAGCACGCCACCGACGCGCGCCAGGCTCAGCGTCGCCACCAGCGCGGCGAGGGCCCCCGCGAACGCCGCGACCGGCAGCAGCAGGCCGACCCCGACCACCAGCACCGCCACGGCGCCGAGCGAGGCCCCCGACGACAGGCCCAGCAGGTAGGGGTCGGCCAGCGGGTTGCGCGTCAGCGACTGCATGACCGCGCCCGCCAGCGCCAGCCCGGCGCCGACCGCCGCACCCGTCAGCACGCGCGGCAGCCGCAGGTCCCAGACGATCGCGTCGGTCAGCACCGGCACGCCGCCGTCCGCGCCCGCGGCCGGACCGAGACCGAGGTGCCCGGTGATGCTCCGGGCGACGTCCGGCACCGCGATGTCCGCCGGCCCGATGGTGACGCAGACCAGCACCGTCGCCACGAGCAGCAGCAGACCGACGCCGAGCACGGGCAGCAGCGGCGGGCGCCGGGGTGCGCGGGCGGGCGGGGGCGCGGCGGTCCGGCCCGGCCGGGAGGCGGGGGCGGCGGGCGCGGCGGGTGCCGGGCGGCGGTCGACGGTCACGGCCGGGTCAGCCCTCCAGGTCCGCGAGCTGCTCGGACAGGCTCACGACGGCCTGGGCGTTGCGGACGCCCGCCTCCGCCGCGGGGAACGGCAGCGTCAGGTAGCGGTGCTCCCGGACGGCGGTGAGCTGGGAGGTCGCGGGGTTGGACTCCAGCAGCTCGATCTTCGACGCGGCGGTGTTCCACGACGCGTCGACCAGCACGATGACGTCGGGGTCGGCGGCGACGACCTGCTCCCAGCCGGCCGACGTCCAGGTGTCGTGGACGTCCGCGAAGATGTTCGTCAGCCCCGCGGCGTCCAGCATCATCTGCGGGGCGCCGATGCCCGCCCCGACGTACGGGGTGTCGGTGCCCGAGGAGTACCAGAGCGCCGTCGTCTCCTCCGCCGGGGGCGTGACGGAGTCGAGCAGCTCCTGCTCCTGGGCGATCAGGTCCTCCGCGCGGTCCGTCACGCCGAACACCGAGGCGATCTCCCGCTGCTCGTCGAACAGGCCCTCGAACGTGAGCGGGTCGGGCATGTAGCCCTCCTCCTTGCAGGCGGCGGGGGACACGTACGTGCCGATCCCGAGGCCCTGCAGGGCGGAGCGCTCGCCGGCGCCGTCGTCGGAGAAGTTGGACTCCCAGCCCGCGTAGACGAAGTCGGGCTGCACCTCCAGCAGCGCCTCCTGGCCGGGGACCTTGTCCGACAGCACCGGCACGGCGTCGTAGGCGTCCGCCCACTCGTCGGGGACGGGGCCGTCGGCGAACGCGGTGCCGACCAGGCGGTCCTGCAGCCCGAGCGCGAGCATGGTCTCGATCGACGTGGACTTGATCGCGACCACGCGCTCCGGCGGGGTGTCGACCGTGACGTCGGTGCCGCAGTTGTCGAGCGTGACGGGGGTGAAGGCCGCGCCGGTCGACGACGCGGTCGGGCCGCCGGGCGACACGCCCGGTTCGGCCGGGTCACCGGCGCACGCCGCGAGGACGAGGGCCAGGGCGGCGGCGGGGACGGCGAGGACGAGACGGCGGGTGCTGCGCACAGGGGCTCCTGAGAGGGTGCGGCGACGTCGCGCGGTCGGCCCGCGGCGGCGTCGCGGTGCGGCCCGCGGCGGCCGGTGCCGGCGCTCGCAGGCCGGACGGCGGGTGCCGCGGTCCGACGGTGGACGCTGGACGGCCCGCGCGGGACCGGGGGGTCCGCTGCGGCGGGTCGGGGGAGGGTGCACGTCGCGCCCGGTGGCTGCGCCGCCCATGCGCGGGCGGCGACGTCCAGGCCAACGTCCGGCCTGGTCCGGGGCCCACCCTACGCCCGCTGCCGACCCCGCGTCCCGCCCGTCCCGCGCGTCCCGCCCCGGCTGGTCAGGGGCCCGCGGCCAGCGCGAGGGCGCGGGCCACGCGCGCGACCACGTCCGGCCCGCCCGCGAGGGCGCCGACCGTGACCCGCACGTGCCCGGGCCCGTCCGGCGGGGGCACCGCCCGGAACGGCCGACCGCGCGCGACCTTGATCCCCGCGGCCTCCAGCCGCACGAGCGCGGTGGCCTCGTCGGCGACGGGCACCCACACGTTGATGCCGTCGCCGGGGTGCACCTCCAGCCCGTGCTCCGCGAGCGCGGTCGTCAGCGCCCGCTGCCGCGCGTAGTAGATCCGCCGGGCCTGGGCGACCGCCGCGAGCGCCTCGCCGTCGACGAGCAGGTCCGTGAGCAGCCGCTGCAGCAGCCGGCTGGTCCACCCGGGTCCGAGCATCCGGCGCGCGACGACCCGGTCGAGGACGCCCGCCGGCCCCCCGACGGCCGCGATCCGCAGGTCCGGCCCGTGGGACTTCGAGTAGGAGCGCACGTGCACGACGCGGTCGGGCAGCGACGTCCCGAGCGACACGTCCGCGGAGGACGCGATCTCCCCGGAGTGGTCGTCCTCGATCACGTGCACGTCGGCGCCCGGCGTCGCCGCGAGGTGCCGGCGGATGACGGCGGCGAGCTCCCGGGCGCGCGTCGACGTCATGGAGACGCCGGTCGGGTTGTGCGCCCGCGGCTGCAGGACGACGACCTCCGCACCGGTGCGCAGCGCGGCCTCCAGGGCGTCGGGGCGCAGGCCGTGCCGGTCGAGCGGGACGGGGACGCGCTCGAGGCCGAGCTGGTCGCACAGGTCGAAGATCGGCGGGAACGACGGGTCCTCCACGATGACGCGGTCGCCGAACCCGGCGAGCTGCTCGAGCGTGCGGCTCATCGCGTCGACGGCGCCGTCCACGACGGTGACGCGCTGCGGCGTGAACGGCCACGAGGCACGCAGCAGGCGCTCGAGCGGCTCGACCACGGGCGCGCCGAGGTAGGTGCCCGTGCCGGCGGCGGGGGTGGCGGCGGCGACCCGCCCGAGCGACCGCTCCAGCGGGGGCAGCAGGTCCGGGTCGGGCGTGCCGGTCGACAGGTCGAGCCGGACCGCCGGGCGCACCGCCGCCGACGCCGCGGGGTCGGCCGCGGCCCGCCCGCCGGCGGCCATGTCGCGGTAGCGCGGGGGCAGCCACGCGGCCGGCTCGGGCAGCACGACCGTGCCCGCCCGCCCGCGGGAGGTCACCAGGCCGACGGCGGCCAGCGCCTGCCACGCGCCGGACACCGTCGCGGGGCTGACGCCGAGGTCCGCCGCGAGCCGCCGGACCGTGGGCAGGCGGTCGCCCGGGCGCAGCTCGCCGCTGCGCACCAGCCGCGACACGGCGGCGGCGATCCCCCGGGGACTGCGGTCCTCCACGTGCTGGGCCACGTCCATGGCGGTCATCGTGCCCCCCGCACGGGCGCCCGCCGCACCGGTGCCGGGGCCCGCGGCGCAGTGTTTACAGCCCCGTCATACGTGTTCTCGGCACCGAAACGGGCAGAAACGCCGCGGAAATGTTCAACCCCCACAGTCACATTCCCATCGGGGTCGAGCAGCCGGCGCGCAGGACGCGGCAGCCCCCCGGCTCGGGACGATCCAGCGGAGGTTTCACATGGCAGTCGTGCGCGTCGCCTTCACCCAGGCCACCTGGACGGGCGACAAGGAGTCGATGATCCAGCTCCACGAGGACTGGACCCGCAAGGCCGCGGCCGAGGGCGCGCAGGTCATCGGGTTCCAGGAGCTGTTCTACGGCCCGTACTTCGGGATCACGCAGGACACGAAGTACTACGAGTACGCCGAGACGATCCCCGGTCCGACCACCGAGCGGTTCAGCGCGCTGGCCAAGGAGCTGGGCATCGTCATCGTGCTGCCGATCTACGAGGAGGACCAGCCGGGCGTCCTGTACAACACGGCCGCGGTCATCGACGCGGACGGCACGCTGCTGGGCACCTACCGCAAGCACCACATCCCGCACCTGCCCAAGTTCTGGGAGAAGTTCTACTTCCGTCCCGGCAACCTCGGGTACCCGGTGTTCGAGACGGCGGTCGGCAGGATCGGCGTGAACATCTGCTACGACCGGCACTTCCCGGAGGGCTGGCGGGTGCTCGCGCTGAACGGCGCCGAGATCGTGTTCAACCCGAACGCCACCGCCCCCGGCATCTCGAACAAGCTGTGGGAGGTCGAGCAGCCGGCCGCGGCCATCGCCAACGGCTACTTCGTCATCGCGAACAACCGCGTCGGGCTCGAGGACAACGAGTACGGCGACGAGGCGGTCAACTTCTACGGCTCGTCGTACGCGGTGGGCCCGGACGGCAACTACGTCGGCGAGGTCGGCTCCTCCTCGGAGAACCAGCTGCTGATCCGCGACCTCGACCTGGACCAGATCCGCACGACCCGCGAGCGCTGGCAGTTCTTCCGCGACCGCCGGCCGGACGCCTACGGCCCCATCGTCGCGCCCTGACCCCGCCGCGCCCGGACCTGCGAGGAGCCCGCATGAAGACCCTCATCACCGGCGGCACCGTCGTCAACGCGACGGGCCGCGGCGCCGCGGACGTGCTCATCGACGGCGAGACGATCGTCGCCCTGCTGCAGCCCGGCTCGACGGCGCTCGGCGTCGACCTGCGCGCCACGGTCGACCGCGTGATCGACGCGACCGGCAAGTACGTGATCCCCGGCGGCATCGACGCGCACACGCACATGGAGATGCCGTTCGGCGGCACGTTCGCCTCCGACACGTTCGCCACCGGCACGACGGCGGCGGCCTGGGGCGGGACGACCACGATCGTCGACTTCGTCGTGCAGTACCCGCACGAGAACCCGCTCGACCAGTACGCGCTGTGGCACGCCAAGGCGGCCGGGAGCTGTGCGGTGGACTACGCGTTCCACCAGATCCTGTCCGACGTCCAGGACTCGTCGCTGCAGGCGATGGACGAGCTGATCGCCGAGGGCGTGACCAGCTTCAAGCTGTTCATGGCCTACAAGGGCGTGTTCCTGTCCGACGACGGCCAGATCGTGCGGGCCATGCAGAAGGCGTCGGACAACGGCGCGATGATCATGATGCACGCGGAGAACGGGTCGGTCATCGACACCCTCGTGCAGCAGCACCTGGCCCGCGGCGAGACCACGCCGTACTACCACGGGGTCTCCCGGCCGTGGCAGGCCGAGGAGGAGGCCACCCACCGGGCGATCATGCTGGCGGACCTGACGGGCGCGCCGCTGTACGTCGTCCACGTGTCGGCGAAGCAGGCGGCCGAGCAGATCGCCCAGGCGCGCGACCGCGGCCAGAACGTGTTCGGCGAGACCTGCCCGCAGTACCTGTACCTGTCGCTGGAGGACCACCTCGCGGCGCAGGGCAAGGAGTGGGGCGACTTCGAGGGTGCGAAGTGGGTGTGCTCGACCCCGCTGCGCTCGAAGCACGAGGGCCACCAGCACCAGATGTGGAACTCGCTGCGGACCAACGACCTGCAGCTCGTGTCGACCGACCACTGCCCGTTCTGCATGAAGGACCAGAAGGAGATGGGGATCGGCGACTTCTCGAAGATCCCCAACGGCATCGGCTCCGTCGAGCACCGGATGGACCTGCTGTACCAGGGCGTCGTCACCGGCGAGATCTCGCTGGAGCGCTGGGTGGAGATCTGCTGCACCACGCCCGCGCGGATGTTCGGCATGTACGGGCGCAAGGGCGTTCTCGCACCCGGTGCGGACGCGGACGTCGTGGTCTACGACCCGGACGGCCACACGTCCATCGGCGTCGGGAAGACCCACCACATGGCCATGGACTACTCCGCCTGGGAGGGCTTCGAGGTCGACGGCCACGTCGACACGGTGCTGTCCCGCGGCGAGGTCGTCGTCGACGGCGGCGCGTTCCTCGGCCGCGTGGGCCACGGGCAGTACGTCAAGCGCGGCCTGTCGCAGTACCTCATCTGACCGTCCCCACCGCAGGAAGGAGACCCGGCATGGAGTTCGGCGTCGTCATGCAGAACGACCCGCCCGCGTCGCGCGTGGTGGACCTGGCTCGCCAGGCGGAGACGCACGGGTTCGACTACGTGTGGACCTTCGACTCGCACCTGCTGTGGCAGGAGCCGTTCGTGGTGTTCTCGCAGATCCTGGCCGCGACCCGCAAGGTCAAGGTCGGCCCGATGGTCACGAACCCGGCCACCCGGGACTGGACGGTGCTCGCGTCGTCGTTCGCCACGCTGAACGAGATGTACGGCAACCGCACCGTGTGCGGGATCGGCCGCGGCGACTCGGCGGTGCGCACGCTGGCCGGCAAGCCGTCGAACCTCGCGACGCTGCGCGAGTCCATCCACGTGATCCGGGAGCTCGCCAACTCCCGCGCGGTCGAGCACAACGGCCGCACGGTCCAGTTCCCGTGGTCGAAGGGGTCCGAGCTGGAGGTGTGGGTGGCCGCGTACGGCCCGCTCGCGCTCAAGCTCACCGGCGAGGTCGGGGACGGGTTCATCCTGCAGCTCGCGGACCCGGACATCGCGGCGTGGATGATCCGCACCGTGCGGGACTCCGCGGAGGCGGCGGGGCGCGACCCCGACGCCATCAAGTTCTGCGTCGCGGCCCCTATGTACGTCGGCGACGGCGACTCCCCGGCAGCCCGCGCGCACATGCGCGAGCAGTGCCGGTGGTTCGGGGGCATGGTCGGCAACCACGTCGCGGACATCGTCGCGAAGTACGGCCAGGGGTCGTCCGTGCCGAAGGCGCTGACCGACTACATCGCCGGCCGGCAGGGCTACGACTACAACGAGCACGGCCGCGCGGGGAACTCGCACACGCAGTTCGTCCCGGACGAGATCGTCGAGCGGTTCTGCCTGCTCGGCAGCCCGCGCGAGCACGTCGAGAAGCTGCAGGCGCTGCGCGAGCTCGGCGTCACGCAGTTCGCGGGGTACCTGCAGCACGACAACAAGGACGAGACGCTGCGGATGTACGGCGAGCGCGTCATCCCCGCGATGGCCGAGCACGTGGTGGCGACGGCATGACGGCCGGCGTCGACGCGGCGGTGGTGACCGCGGCGGCCGCACCGGCGCCCCGCGCCCGGCGGGCGTGGCCGCGTCCCGTGCGCGCGCTGCGGCCGGTGGCCCTCGGCCTCGTGGCGCTCGTGCTCCTCGCCGCGGTCTGGGAGCTGGTCAAGGCCGTGGTCCCGGACACCGGCTGGAGCATCGGGGAGCGCCTGGTGCTGCCGCGCACCACGGACCTCGCGATGCCGCACGTCACCGACATGCTCGCCCGCCTGGGCGAGCCGCTCACCGCCCAGCCGGGTGCCGACCCGCTGTGGCTGGCGGTGCTCCGCGCCGGGGGCACGAGCCTGCGGATCGCGGCCGTGTCCTGGGTCATCGGGGTCGTCGTCGGCCTGCTGCTCGCCCTGCTCATGGCGCGGTTCCGGATCGCGCGGTCGGCCGTGCTGCCGCTGGTCGTGCTGAGCCAGACCGTCCCGCTCATCGCCCTCGCGCCGCTGGTCAAGGGCTGGGGGTCCAAGCTCGAGCTCGGGTTCACCTGGGAGCCCTGGATGTCGGTGGCGGTCATCGCCTCCTACCTGGCGTTCTTCCCGGTGGCGGTCGGCGCCCTGCGCGGCCTGACCTCCCCGGACGCCCTGCACCGCGACCTGTTCGCGGCCTACGCCACCTCGTGGACCCAGGAGCTCGTGCGCCTGCGGCTGCCCGCGAGCGTGCCGCACCTGCTGCCCGCCCTCCGCCTGGCGGCCACGAGCGCCGTGCTCGGCGTCGTCGTCGCGGAGGTCTCGACCGGGATGCCCGGAGGTATCGGACGCATGATCCTCGAGTTCGCCAACTTCGCCAGCAGCGACCCCGCCAAGCCGTGGGCGCCGATCTTCGGCGCCGTGCTGCTCGGCCTGGTCGCCTCCGGGGCGGTCGCCCTGCTCGGCACCGGCCTGGGCCGGTTCCGCCGGGCGGAGGTGGCCGCGTGACGGCCCCGGCGGTGACGTCCCCGGGCGCGGCGCCCACGACCGCGCCGGCCGTGCAGGTCAGCGGCGTGTCCCGGGTGTTCTCCTCGGGCGGCGACCGGGAGGTCGTCGCGCTCGAGCACGTGGACCTGACCGTCGGCGCGGGCGAGTTCGTGTCCCTCATCGGGCCGTCCGGCTGCGGCAAGTCCACCCTGCTGCGCCTGGTCGCCGACCTCGACCGGCCCACCGGCGGCGCGATCTCGGTGTTCGGCCGCACGGCGGAGCAGGCGCGGCTCGGGCACGACTACGGCATCGCGTTCCAGCAGGCGGGCCTCCTGCCGTGGCGGACGGTGCGGGCCAACATCGAGCTGCCGCTGTCGCTGCACGGCGTCGGGCGCGCGGCCCGCCGGGAGCGCGCGGACGAGATGCTCGCGCTCGTCGGCCTGACCGACTTCGCGGACCACTTCCCGGACCAGCTCTCCGGCGGCATGCAGCAGCGCGTCGCGATCGCCCGGGCGCTCGCCGAGCGGCCCAGCCTGCTGCTCATGGACGAGCCGTTCGGCGCGCTGGACGAGATGACCCGCGAGCGGCTGCAGTCCGAGCTCGTGCGGATCTGCGCCGAGACGCAGGCGGCCGTCGTGTTCGTCACCCACTCGATCCCCGAGGCGGTGTTCCTGTCCGACCGGGTCGTGGTGATGTCCGCCCGCCCGGGGCGCATCGCGGGGATCGTCGACGTCCGGCTGGGGCGGTCGGGGGAGCGCGGGGACGACCTGCGCGAGGACGAGGCGTACTTCGCGGCCGTCACCGCGGTGCGCGAGGCGCTGCACGGTGGCGCCGGCACCGTCCCGAGCCGCGGGGTGGAGACCCGGTGAGCGGCGGCTGGTCGCGCGCGCTGCACCGCGCCGCGCCCGTGCTGCTCGCCGCGGCGCTGCTCGCGGCGTGGCAGGCGGTGGTCGTCGTCGGGGAGGTCCCGGCGTTCCTGCTGCCCAGCCCGACGGCCATCGCGGGGGAGTTCACGACGTACCTGCCGACCATCGCGTCCGCGGCGCTCGTCACGGGCACCAACGCGCTCGTCGGCCTCGTGCTCGGCGCGGTCGTCGCGATCGCGGCGGCCTTGCTCGCCTCGGCCGTGCGGACCGTCGACGCGCTGCTCAACCCCGTCGTCGCGGCGCTCGCGGTCGTGCCGATCGTCGCGCTCGCCCCGGTGCTGTACACGATGTACGGCGCCTCGGTGGAGACCGGCCGGCAGATCGTCGTGGCGATCGCCGTCGCGGTGCCCGTGTTCGTCACGACGCTGCGCGGCCTGCGCCAGGTGCGGCCCGTGCACCGGGACCTCATGCGGGCCTACGCGGCCACGCCCCGCCAGGCGGTGCGGGCGGTCACCATCCCGACGGCCCTGCCGTTCGTGTTCACCGGCCTGCGCATGGCGTCCTCGCTCGCGGTCATCTCCGCGATCGTCGCCGAGTACTTCGGCGGTCCGCGCAGCGGCATCGGGTCGTTCATCACGACCGCGGCGGCCGGGTCCAACTACGCCCGCGCGTGGGCGTACGTGCTCGGCGGCGTCGTCGTCGGGCTGCTGTTCTACGGGGTCACCCTCGCCATCGAGCGGCGGGGGAGCCGCGGGGCGCCCACCACCTGAGGCGCCCCGCCACCAGACGTCCCGCGGCCGGGGGTTCCGCGGGCCGGCCAACCCCTTCCTGCCGACGGCGTCAGGAGGGCCAGTCACGCAGGTCAGAGGCAGGACGGAAGGGGATGACATGAGGAACTCCAGGAGTCGCGCGTGGGCAGGGGCCGGCGCGCTCGGGCTCGCGGCGGCGCTCGCGCTCACCGCGTGCTCGAGCGGGTCCGACGACGACACGGCGGGGTCCGGCGGCGACGAGACGTCGGCGTCCGGTGAGCTCACACCGGTGAAGCTCCAGCTCCAGTGGCTGACCCAGGCCCAGTTCTCCGGCTACTACGCCGCGCTGGACCAGGGGTACTACGAGGACGAGGGCCTCGACGTCGAGATCATCCCGAGCGGCGGCGACATCGTCCCGCAGGACGCGCTCGCGAACGGGGAGGTCGACTACGCCATCGCGTGGGTGCCGAAGGTGCTCGGCTCGATCGAGCAGGGCGCGAACATCACCGACGTCGCGCAGATCTTCGAGCGCTCCGCGACGCTGCAGGTCTCGTTCGCGGACGCCGGCATCGACTCCGTCGCCGACCTCGAGGGCAAGAAGATCGGGTCCTGGGGCTACGGCAACGAGTGGGAGCTGTTCGCCGGGCTCAACAAGGCCGGGGTGACGGACTTCGAGATCGTCCAGCAGGCGTTCGACATGAACGCGTTCCTCGCGGGCGACATCGACGCCGCGCAGGCCATGACGTACAACGAGTACGCCCAGCTGCTGGAGACCGAGAACCCCGAGACCGGCGAGCTCTACACGCCCGAGGACTTCTCCGTCATCGACTGGAACGACGAGGGCACCGCCATGCTCCAGGACGCCATCTGGGCGGACGCGGGCCGGCTCGCCGACGACCCGGACTACGCCGAGACGACGGTGAAGTTCATCAAGGCGTCCATCGAGGGCTGGATCTACGCCCGTGACAACCCGCAGGAGGCCGCGGACATCGTCACCGCCGCGGGCTCGACGCTCGGCACCAGCCACCAGCTCTGGATGACGAACGAGGTCAACAAGCTCATCTGGCCGTCCACGGCCGGCGGCATCGGCATGATCGACACCGACGCGTGGGACGCGACCGTCGAGATGGCCAAGCAGACGTCCAACGAGACCGGGGCGACCATCATCACGGCCGACCCGCCGGAGACGGCCTACTCCAACGAGTACGTGCAGCAGGCGCTGGACGAGCTCACCGCCGAGGGCGTCGACGTCGAGGGCGCGGACTTCGAGCCCATCGAGGTCGAGCTGCAGCCCGGCGGGAACTGACCGGGCGACCCGGGCCGCGGACCGTCCGTCCGCGGCCCGGGCCGACCCGCGGGGCCCCGGACCCGCGCACCCGCGCCCCGCACGCCCGCACCCACCCCAGCCCCGCGCCGAGAGTCCAGGACACGCCGAAGCGGCGGACCCTGCGACCGGCGTGTCCTGGACCCTCACCGACTCGAAAGGCCACCGCAGCCATGACTCTCGACGCCGACGGGCGGCTCGCGCTCGAGCTCGACCGCGCGCACGTGTTCCACTCCTGGTCCGCGCAGGGCTCGCTGTCACCGCTCGTGGTGGACGGGGCGTCCGGGTGCGAGGTGCACCTGGCCGACGGGCGCACGATGCTCGACTTCAGCAGCCAGCTCGTCAACACCAACATCGGCCACCAGCACCCGCGGGTCACCGCGGCGATCGCCGAGCAGGCGGGCCGGCTCGCGACCGTCGCGCCCGCGCACGCCGTGCTGCCGCGCGGCCGGGCTGCTGAGGCGATCCTGCGGCACGCGCCCGAGGGCTTCTCCAAGGTGTTCTTCACCAACGCCGGCGCGGACGCGAACGAGAACGCGATCCGGATGGCGCGCCAGGCGACCGGCCGGGACAAGATCCTGTCGTTCTACCGCTCGTACCACGGCAACACCGGCGCGGCCGTCGTCGCGACCGGCGACTGGCGGCGGGTGCCCAACGAGTACGCCCGCGGGCACGTCCACTTCTTCGGGCCGTACCTGTACCGGTCGGACTTCTGGGCGACCACCCCGGAGCAGGAGTGCGAGCGCGCGCTGCACCACCTCGAGCGGGTGGTCGCGTCGGAGGGTCCGGCGTCGATCGCCGCGATCCTGCTCGAGACGGTCGTCGGCACCGGGGGCGTGCTCGTGCCTCCGCCCGGCTACCTGGCGGGCGTGCGGGAGATCGCCGACCGGCACGGCATCCTGCTGGTCCTCGACGAGGTCATGGCGGGGTTCGGGCGCACCGGCTCGTGGTTCGCGTTCGAGCAGCACGACGTCGTCCCGGACCTCATCACGTTCGCCAAGGGGGTCAACTCCGGCTACGTGCCGGCCGGCGGCGTGGTGATCTCCGACGCCGTGGCCGCCGTGTTCGACGACCGCGTCTTCCCCGGCGGGCTCACCTACTCCGGGCACCCGCTCGCGATGGCCGCCGTCGTCGCGACGATCGAGGCGATGGAGGACGAGAAGATCGTCGAGAACGCCGCGCGCATCGGCACGGACGTGCTCGGCCCGGGCCTGCGGGCGCTCGCGGACGCGCACCCCAGCGTCGGCGAGGTGCGCGGGACCGGCGTGTTCTGGGCCCTGGAGCTCGTCACCGACCCCGCCACCCGCGAGCCCGTGCCCGCGGCGGCGATGGGCGCCGTGAAGTCCGCGCTGCTCGCCGGCGGCATGCTCCCGTTCGTCCAGGACAACCGCATCCACGTCGTCCCGCCGTGCGTCGTCACGGACACCGAGGTCGCCCGCGCCCTCGCGATCTACGACGCCGCCCTCACCGCCCTGGACGCCACCCTCTAGCCCCCCACCCGTCCCACCCGTCCCGTCCCACCCCACCCGTCCCGCCCACCCCACCAGCCCGCGAGCTCGGCACCTCCGGTGCGAGTTCGGCACCCGCAGCTGCCGACCTCGCCGCGGACCACCCCTGCGCGAGGTCGTCAGGTCGGGCCGAGGTCGTCAGGTGAGGATGACGACCTCGGCCGGAGCTGACGACCTCGGCGGCTCCGGGGGGCGGGCGACGGGGGGTCGGTACAGTCGTCGCCACCACCACGGAAGGACCTCCGCATGTCCAGCACCACCCCCGGCACCACCCTCCGCGCCGTCGTCACCGGCGCGTCCAGCGGGATCGGTGCCGCCACCGTCCGCCGGCTGCGCGCCGAGGGCTGGGAGGTCGTCGCCGTGGCGCGCCGCGCCGACCGGCTCGCCGCCCTCGCGGAGGAGACGGGCGCGGAGGCGTTCCCCGCCGACCTCACGTCCGACGAGGACGTCGCCCGGCTCGTCGCGCACGTCGAGGCCACGGGCGGCCTCACGTCGCTCGTGAACAACGCCGGCGGCGCGCTGGGCCTGGACCGGGTGGCGGACGCCGACGTCGAGGGCTGGCGCCGGATGTACGACCTGAACGTGCTCGGCACGCTGCGGGTGACGAAGGCGCTGCTCCCGGCGCTGAAGGCCAGCGGCCGCGGCGACGTGCTCGTCGTGACGTCGACCGCCGCGATCGCCCCCTACGAGGGCGGTGCGGGCTACACCGGCGTCAAGCACGCGGAGCGGATGCTCACGACGACGCTGCGCCTCGAGCTCATCGGCGAGCCGGTGCGGGTCATCGACATCGCCCCCGGCAACGTCGCGACCGAGGAGTTCTCGCTCGTGCGGTTCGCCGGCGACGCCGCGCGCGCCGCGAAGGTGTACGAGGGCTACCAGCCGCTGCTCGCCGAGGACGTCGCCGACGTGATCGCGTTCGCCCTCACGCGGCCGCACCACGTCAACATCGACACGCTCGTGGTCCGGCCGCGCGCCCAGGTCAGCAACACCCAGATCGCCCGCGACGCCTGAGGGCGTCACGTCCGGTCGGCGCCCGAGGCCCGGGCGCCGACCGGACGGCCCGGCGGGAGTCAGCCGCCCGCCGGAGCGCCCGTCCGGGTCACGCCCCCGCGGCCCCGGCGCGCTCGAGCTCGTCCGCGTGCCGGATGTGCCGCGTCACCCACGGCGAGAGCGCGAGCAGCAGCAGCGCGAACACCAGGGCGACGCCGCCGATCCCGCCGAAGTAGGCCGTGTCGGACGCGCCCTCCGTGGCCGTGATGAGCTGGGCGGTGATCGCCTGCCCCGCGGCGGGTGCGAGGAACCACACCGCCATCGCCTGCGTGCGGAACGCGCGCGGGGCGAGCAGCGTCGTCGCGGCCAGGCCGACGGGGGACAGGCACAGCTCGCCCAGCGTCTGCACGACGTAGACGACCACCAGCACCCACGCGGGCGCCTTGCCGTCGCCGATCATCGCCGACGCCGCGGACATCACGAGGAACGACACCGCCGCCAGGCCCAGGCCCATCGCGAACTTCGTGGCGGTGGGGGGCCGGTCGTGCGTCTTCGTCCAGATCCACGCGAACACCGGCGCGAGCAGGATGATCGACAGCGGGTTGACGGACTGGAAGAACTCCGGGCTGATCGTGATCCCGAAGAACGACAGCTCGGTGCGGTTCTGCGCGAACGCCGCGAGCGTGGTGGCCGCCTGCTCGAAGATCATCCAGAACAGCATCGCCGCGACGAACAGCGGGATGTACGCGACCACGCGCGGGCGCTCGGCGTCGGTGACCTTCGGGGAGCGGTACATCGCCACGAAGTACGCCACCGGGGCGAGGAACGCCAGGTACGACATCGTGTCGATGAACGTGTCCAGGTTGAACCCGCCGGACACCAGCGCGGCGACCGCGGCCACGGCGACGACCGCCAGCACGATGACGAGCAGCCCCCGCAGCAGCGCCGCGTGCTCCTCGGGGCGGACCGGGTTCGGCGCCGTGCCGCCCGCCCGGCCGAGGTACCGGCCGCCGGCGACGAAGAACACCAGCGCGATCGCCATGCCGACCGCGGCGACGAGGAACCCGGCGTGGTAGCCGCCCCACGACCGCGCCGCCCCGACCAGGAACGGCGCGCTGAACGAGCCGATGTTGATGCCCATGTAGAAGATCGAGAACGCGGAGTCGCGCCGCTCGTCGTCGCGGGCGTACAGGTCGCCGACCATGCTCGACACGTTCGGCTTCAGCAGTCCGGTGCCGAGCGCGACGAGCGCGATGCCGAGGTACGACATCGTCGCCGCGGGCAGCGCCAGCGAGACGTGTCCCGCCGCGATGACGACGCCGCCGATGAGCGTCGCGCGGCGCGACCCGATCAGGCGGTCGGCCAGCCAGCCACCGATCACGGACAGCAGGTAGACGCTCGTGCCGTAGATCGAGACGAGCGCGAGGCCGGTGCGCTCCCCGATGCCGAGGCCGCCGTCCGCGACGGCGTCCGTCAGGTAGTACAGCAGGATGGCGCGCATCCCGTAGTAGCTGAACCGTTCCCACAGCTCCGTGGTGAACAGCGTCATGAGCCCGCGCGGGTGGCCGAAGAACGCGCGGTCGCCCGCCAGCTCGCCGGCCGCGCGCCCCTGCGGGGTCGAGGGGGTGGTCATCGTGTCGTCTCCTGCACTCGTCGTGCCGGACGTGCGCAGGTCCCGCGACCCCTGGGCCCCGGGGCTCGCGCCGTTCCGGCGGGACCCGCCGTCCAGCATGTGGCCACGACGTGAGGGGCGGCAAGACGAAGGTCCCCGGTGCGGAGTCGTCCGTGGCATCTGCGGTGATCGACCGCGCCGGCGGTGACGCAGGTCACGGGCGTGCGGGCGGGGCCGCGCCGAGGCGGGCGCAGGCGGCCGCGCGCGGGCAGGACGCGGTCGGGCGTGGGCCAGGTGGGGCTTGAACCCACGACCGACGGATTATGAGTCCGCTGCTCTGACCGGCTGAGCTACTGGCCCCGGTTGGCGGCCAGGGTACCGGCCGCTCCCAGCTGCGCGGACTACGGTGTGTGCCCGTGCCGATGTTCTCGCGCCGCCGCGCGCTCCCCGACGACGTCCGCCGGTCCCTCGACCTGCCGTCCGGCGACAAGGTCCTGGCGTGGGCGGAGGCGTCCGGTGGCCGCTGGCTGGTCGCCACCCGGCGGGCGCTGCACGTCGTCGGCGCGCAGGAGGTCGAGCGGCACCCGTGGTCGGACGTCGACCGCGCGTCGTTCGCGCCGGAGCCGGCCGCGATCACCGTGCACTGGGTGACGGGGTCGGTCGAGGAGCTGGCCCTGACGCCGCCGCTGCCGGTGGCGTTCGCGCAGACGTTCCGGGAGCGCGTGCAGTCCTCGGTGGTGCACGTCGAGACGGTGACCGTCCCGGGCGCGGGGCCGGTGCGGGTCGCGCTGCGGCGTGGTGACGGCGACGAGCTGTTCACGCAGGTCATCGGCACGGGGCGCGTGGACCTGCACGACCCGGCGGTGGCGGACCTCCTCGAGGCCGCGGAGGCCCGCGTCCGGGCGGAGGCGGGCCTGCGGGGCTGACCCCGGACCTCCGCGCGGGTGCCCGCGGGACGCCTGCGCCGGTGTCCGGAGCACCCCCGGCGGGCTGCTAGAGTTCTTCCCGCGCGATCCCTCGTAGCTCAATTGGCAGAGCATCCGACTGTTAATCGGACGGTTACTGGTTCGAGTCCAGTCGAGGGAGCACCCGACCCCCGTCAGCGAGCCGCTGGCGGGGGTCTCCTGCGTCTCCGGGCCGTCGTCCCGGGCGACGACCGTGCACGTCAGCGCCGCGTCGCCGCCCGTGCCGGGAACGTCACGAGCGCGGTCAGCGCGAGCAGCCCGGCCACGACGGCCACCAGGTTCTCCTGCAGGGCGACCACCGCGTACCCGACGTGCGGCACCGAGCCGAGCACCTGCCCGACCTCCGCGACCGCGTACGGCTGGGCGTCGGGCTCGGTGTTCGCGTCGCCCTGCAGCCGCAGCTCGGTGGCGCCCGCGACGCCGCCGGGCAGGGGAGTCGTCCCGATGACGCGGTGGGTGACGAGCCCGCGGCCGTCGGTGCGGGGCACGGTGACGACGTCGCCGACGGCCACCGAGTCCGCGGGGACGGAGCGCGCGAGGGTGACGGCACCGACGGGGATGCCGGGGGCCATCGAGCCGGAGACGACGACCGCGGGCCGCACGCCCAGGGCCAGGCAGGCGGCGACGGCGAGCAGGCTCAGCACGCCGACGGCGGCGGCGAGGTTCAGCAGCAGGCGCTGGGCCCGCACCGCCAGGCGGGCGGCGAGGCCCGGGCTGCGGGTCGCGGCGGTCGTGCGCCGCGCGCGGCGGGTCGTCGGCAGGGCGGCGGGGGTGATGGCGGCGGTGGTCACGCGTCCTCCTCGGTGGACGTGGCGTCGAGACGGGCGGTCAGGTGCGCCTGGCCCCCGTTGAGGGCCTCGGTGGCGGGGTCGTCCAGCAGGTGCACGTGGACGGTCAGGCTGGTGACGGAGCGGGGCTCCGCGTCGAGCCACGCGCCGGCGTCCGGCAGCGGCTCGGCGCCGCGCGGGGCGAGCGTGCCCAGGTCGGCGGCGGTACCCGGCCGGGCGCCGTCCTGGGGCCGGTCGGCGCCGGAGCCGAGCAGCACGGTCCCGTCCTCGGCCAGCACCGTCACCCGCAGGAACGGGGTGATGTCCGGGGTGCCCGGCACGGGCTCCGCGGCGAGCGTCGCGGAGACCGCGGCGGCGATGTCGGGGTGGTTGTTCGCGACCCGGAGCGTCGCACCGACGGTGCGCCCGGGCACGAGCTGGTCGTGATCCGGCAGGTCGAGCGGCAGCGGCGTCCCCGGGGCGGCCTGGTGGACCGTCCCGTCGGCCGCGAGCAGCACGACGTCGAACGGCTCGGCCGAGCCGACGCCCGCCGTCCCGAGGCCCAGGTGCGCCTCGTCGGTGTACGACGCGGCCGTGAACGCGGTGGTGCCGAGCACGGCCGCCGTGACGACCGTCGTGGCGACGAGCGCGATCAGGCCGGTGCGGCGGGCGGCCCGCCGGTCGCGGCGGCGGGGTGCGACGTGGCGGCTCATCCGGCGGCCCGCTCGGTGCCCGGCATGACCAGCTCGGTCAGGCCGTGCGACGTGGCCGTGGACGGCCGGGCGGACGCGAAGCCGTCACGCACCAGGTGGTAGGTGTTGTGGCTGCCGCCCTGGGTGGTGCCGCCCCACAGCACGATCGTCCCGTCGCCGCGCAGCGCCGCACCGGAGTACCCGAAGCCCACGACGTGCTCGACGGGACCGAGCGCGGCGATGCGGGTGGGGACGCGGATGTTCGCCGCGGAGGTCGCACCGGTCGTGGGGTGCGGGCCCCAGGCGTAGGAGTACCGGCCCCAGACGTACACGAGGCTGTCGCTGCCCCGGACGAGCACGTAGTCCTCGGTCGCCGCGACCTGCACGGCGGTGACGCCCGGGGCCAGCGTCACGGCGGTGGGGCGGTTGTTGGCGACGAGGCCGCCGTCCGCGCGGGCGGTGCCCCACTCGACGTGGTTGCCCCACGTCAGCAGGGTGCCGTCGGCCAGCACGGCCTGGCTGCCGTAGTAGTGCCCCGTCAGCGACCGGATGCCGCACGTGTCCTGCGGCGAGCCGGCGACCACGCCCACGGCCTCGCAGCCGCTGGTGGTGTGCTGCGACAGGGCGACCGACTGCGTCGGGGTCCCGTGGCTCACCTGGACGTCGTCGCCCGACGGTGAACCGGCGTAGGACGCGGCGCTGTTGGCCCAGCCCCACCACAGCACGCCCGTCGACGGGTCGCCCGCGACGGTGTTGCCGCGCACGGCCCAGCCGTTCCAGACGCCGGCGCCGATCGAGTGCACGCCCGTCAGGATGCGGGCGGGCGCGGCCGACGACGCCGTCAGCGAGCCCTGACCGGTGACGCCGCGCGCCTGCGGGTAGCCCCAGGTGTACAGGTCGCCGGTCGAGGTCAGGGCCATGAACACCGACGCGGAGGACACCAGGTCCACCACGGTGCCCGGGATCGCGACCTGCCCCGGCTTCGTGAACGGCACGGCGCCGCCGGTGCGGCCCATGACGTGCACCGTCTGGTTCCCGCCCCACGTGTAGACGCGGCCGTCGTCGGAGAGCGCGGCCAGGCCGGTGTAGGCGGCGTCCGCGGCGAAGTAGTTGTCGAGACTCACGCCGGCGAGCTTCACCGCGCGGCGCGCGCCGTCGGGGTGCCCGTCGGAGGGCAGCGTCACGAGGCTCACGGGCGCCGCGGAGTCGACGGTCGCGACGCCGGTGCCGGCCAGGCCGCCGCCGCGGTAGCCCCAGACGGCGACGGTGCCGTCGTCCTGGAGCGCGGTCGCGGTGCCGGCGAGGAACGTCTGCTGCGGGACGAAGCGGGTGGTGGGGGAGCGGAACACCTCGGTGACCGCCTCGGCGCGGTCGACGTAGGCGGCGGTGGTGGTGCCGACGGCGACGGCGGGCACGACGACGGCGAGACCGGCGACGGCGGCCAGGGCGCGGCGGATGCGGCGGTGAGTCACGGTTCCTCCTTCGGGCGTGCGGGCGGGGTGGTCGGGCGTGGCGTGGCGGCGTGCGGGGCGGTGCGGGGCGGTGCGGGCGGCCGGCGGGCGCGGAGACGCCCGTCAGGCGGTCGTCCCGTCGAACCGGAGGCCGAGCACCATCGCCCGACCGGAGTAGTAGGGGTTGCCGAGCGCGGGCTCGAGCGTCGCGGCCACCTGGACGCGGCGGGGGACACCGGTCTCGAAGCCGGTGATCGTGAGGGCGCCGAGGCCCGCGGCGGGCTCCGACGCGACGACCCGGCCGTCCACCGACACGGTGAACCGGGCGACGTCGTACGGGTCGGCGCCCGGGCCGGGGACGCCCGGGTCGGCCGGCAGGGGTGCCGGGCGGGCGTTCTCGACGGTCAGCGTCACGGTGCCGGTCGCGGCGGTGGTGGTCACCACGTCCACCTCGATCGCCGTCGCGCCGTCGGGACCCGGGACGACGGAGTCCACCACGAGCGGGTGGTCGTCGCCCTGGACGGTCGCCCCGGTGCCGTCGACGAGCGCGATGTCGTACGCGCCGCCCACGGTGCCCAGGTCGGCCTCCGCGGCGTCGGTGAACGCGGCGTGCGTGATCGACGTCCCGGCGGCCAGCGCGACGGCGCCGGCGAGGCCGCCGAGGGCGAGCAGCGCCCGGCGGGGACGTCGTGCCGGGCCGGGGGCACGGTGCCGGGCCCCGCCGGCGGGACGTGCGGTGGCGGGCGCCGGGCGGGAGGTGCCGGGACGCGCCGGGGCCGCGGTGCGGCGAGGGGCCGTGGTGCGCATCTGTCCTCCTCCTGGGGCGTCGGGTCGGGGTGCGGGCCGCGCCGGCGGCCGGGTCGGGTGCCCGGGCCGCCGGCGGGGCGGGTGTCAGATGGACGAGCCGTTCAGCGACGCCTGCAGGTAGGCGCCCTTCCCGGACAGGGAGTTGTCGTCGAACGAGGCACCCGACTCGGCCTGCGTCAGCAGGCTGACGCTGAGCTTCACGGTGCTCTCCTCGCCCGGCGCCAGCTGGTTCAGGACGAGGTGGGAGAGCTCGCCGAACGTCATGCTGGTCGCGCTGACCTGCGCCGCCTCGCGCGAGGTGGCCGGCATGTGCACGTCGAACCGCAGGCTCGACAGGTAGTCGGCGTCGGTCGCGCCGCCGCCGGGCAGGTCCGCCAGCTCGAGAGCGAGCGTCGACGGGTACGTCGGGGAGTCGTTCCGGACGGGGATGTCGACGCTGATCGGCCCGGAGCCCGGGAACAGCGACTCGGCGCCGTCGAGCGCGATCGGCACGGCCGTGCCGGACGCCTCCTGCCAGCCCGGGACGAACTGCCCCTGGGCGTCGGTGGCGCCGACCTGGATGTTGTAGCTGCTGTCCGCGCCGCCGAGGCCGTTGCTGCCGATCTGCAGGCGGGCCACGTCGGTGAACGCGGCGGTGGTGGCGAGGGCGGCGACGCCGGCGAGGGCGCCCCAGGCCACGAGGGCCTTGCGGCGGCGCGAGCGGTCGTCGGTGCTCTGTGCGGTCATGGGGTCCTCCTGGGGGATCCGTCCCGGTCGTTCCGGGGTCGACTCCAGTAGGCCCGCCGGGGGCGGTGCTGCCCCGTGTGACCCGCGCCATGCGTAGGTAGACGGGCCGTCGCGACGAGCGGCGGGTGGCGTCACCGCAGGTCGGAGCGCCGGACGGCGCCCGGTTGGTGGGTCGGCGCACGGGGCAGGGGCTCCTGCTCAGTGGTGCCGGGCCGGTCTCCGTGGTGCCGCGCGGTCCGGCTGCGGACCGCGCGGGTGGCCGTGGTCCACAGGCGCGAGGCCCCCGCTGGGGTGGTTCCGGGGGCGGTGGGTACTGTCGGGACCTCAGCCGCGCTCACCCGACCTCGACCTCGGAGCGATCCTTGAGCGCACCCCACCCCGTGCCGTCCGGGCACGTGGACGCACCCGACCCCCGTGCCGTCCCCGACCAGGCGGACGGTGCCGACCGCCCCGGTCGGGCCCTGCCGCAGCGCGGCGCGTCGTCGCCACCGCCGGGGCGCCGCCGCGCCGCCGTGGCCCTGGCGGTCCTCCTCGCGGCGGTCCTCGTCGCGACGGTCGCGCTGGTCCGCTGGGACGCCGGCCGGGCCCGCGGGCTCGAGACCGCCCTCACCGAGCTCGACCGCGCGGCGGCCACGCTCGCCGTCGCCCGGCGGGACGGCAGCGCGGCGCTCGCGGCCTCGGCCGGGCGGGTGGACGACGGGCGACTGCGGCGCGACCTGGCCGCGCTCCTGGTCGGGCTGCCGCCGTCGGACCCCCCGGAGGACGGGTCGCGGCAGGCGCGGGCGGAGCAGGCCGGGCGGCGGGCCGGTGCCCTCCGCGCGCGCGGCGCGGCGCTCACGGAGGCGACGGCGGCGGTGCGGGCGGAGCACGCGCGCTGGCTCCTCGCCACCGCGACCGCCGAGCGCATGGCGGCCCACGCGAGCCTCGGTGCCGCCGTCGCGGAGGCGGGGACGGCACTCGCCGCGTCCGAGGGCAGGGTGCTGGACGACACGCCGCGAGCGGCCCTGCGGGCGGCGGTCGACGAGGCCGGCGCCGCCCGGCAGCACGGCTCCGGGGGCGCCCGCGTCGTCGCAGCGTCCGCGGGGCGACCGGCTGCCGCTCGTCCGGCACCGCGCGTCGGCGGCCGTGCCCGGGCCGTGCTCGCCGCGGCGGAGGCGCGTGCGACGGCGCTCCGGGAGGAGACCGCCGCCCTGCGCTCGCACGTCGAGCGGCTCACGACGGCGCGCGCCGCGGTCGCGGCGTCCGAGAGCGCCTGGCAGGCGGAGCAGGACCGACGTGCGGCGGAGCTCGAGGCGGCGGAGCGCGCGGCGCGGGTCCCGGCCCGGCCGGCCGGGGGCGGATCCGGGTCGGCGACCGGGCGTGGCGGCGGCGGGGGCGCGGCGGCCGACGTCCCGGACGCCACGGGCGGGGCCCCGGCGTCCGGGACGCCGTCGACCACGCCGGTGCCCGGGCCTCCCGGCGGCACCCCGGCGCTGCCTCCGGGCTGGACGACGGTCGTGGAGACCGAGGGCGGTGCGTGGTGCGGCGACGAGTTCGGTGCGTCGTGGGAGTGCTGACACCGCGACGACGTCGCGCCCACGCCTCCGGCCGGGCGAGATCGGGGCCGTCGTCGGCCGCCGCCCCTGGACGAGGAGGCGCCGTGACCTGACCGCCGACCTCCCACCTCGTCCGTGAGGGGCCCGGTGCTGGCACACCGGACCCCTCTGCCCGCTCGACAGCCCTTCTGGAGACCTGACATGCAAGCACGTCCATCCTGGCACGCCCCGAGACGGCCGGCCGCGCTGCTCGGCGCCGCCCTCGCCGTCGCCGCGCTGGCCGCGTCCGCCACCGTGGCGGTCCCGCCCGCCGCCTCCGCCGCCGTCCCGGCGCACGGCGTCGTCATCCACCCGGACGGCCACGGACCCGTCCGCCTCGGGCCGCTCGAGGGCACGGCCGTCTCGGACGAGCACGGCTACTGCCTGCAGGGCCGCGTCCTCGCCTCCGGTCCGGCCGACGTGCCGGTCGGCACCGACCACGTCCACGACCCGGTGCTCGCCGCGCTCCTCGCCCGGCACCGGTTCGACGCCGACGACCTGACGCAGGCCGCGATCGGGTACGCCGCGCACCAGCGCCACGAGCGGCCCGGCGTGCTCGCGGGCGGCGACGCGGTCGCGGCCCGCGCGCTCATCGCGGCGGCGACCCCGCAGGCGGTGAAGGACCGCGCGGACGCCCTGCTGGCCGAGGCGGCGGCGTCCGCCGGGCCGTTCGCGGGCCAGGCGGGCGCGGTGACCGGTGAGGGCCGGCGCACCGGCTCGATCACCGGCATCGCGCTGCGGTCGGCGTCCGGGCAGCCGGTCGTCGGGGCGCGGTTCACGGTGACCCTGACCGGCCCGGCGGTGCTCGACGCGAGCGGGACGCGGACGTACGAGGGCACCACGACCGCCGACCCGGTCACGCTCACGTGGACGGCGACCGGCACCGGTGACGTCGGGTACCGCGTCGAGTTCGCGGACCTGTGGCGCACGACGATCACGGTCCTCGACATGGCGGGCGACCGGCAGGACCAGCTCACCTACGGCAACCGCCCCGGCAGCGACCCCCGGGAGGTGGTCGTGCCGGGGCCGTCGTTCCCCGTCGTCGACGACTTCCGGCCGCGCGCGACCACGACGGTCCAGGAGGTGCGCGTGGCGGACGGGGACCCGCTGGTCGACCGCGTCGAGTTCAGCGCGGCACCGGGCGACTGGTGGGTCGAGATCGACGGCGACCCCGTGGACGTCCCCGCCGAGGTGACCTGGTACGGCCCCTTCGACGCGCCGCTGCCGCAGTCCGCCGCGCCGCCTTCGGGCGCCCCCGTCGCGGGGACCGTGCGGGTCGTGGCGGACGGCCCGGGCACGGTGACGACCCCGGGCACCGTCCGGGCGACCCGTGCCGGCTTCTACACGGCCGTGGTGACCATCCGGAAGGCCGACGCCGGCCGGTTCGCGCAGCACGTGCGCGAGGACTTCCGGGCGCCCTTCTTCGAGGCGGTCGAGACCTCCGTGAACCCGTTCGAGCTGCGCCACGAGTCGCAGACGCGCGAGTTCAACGTGGCGCCGGGAGGCCGGGCGTTCGACCGGATCACCGTCTCGGGCTACCCGGACGACCACGGCGGGTTCGGCGGCCTCGGGCCGTGGGAGCCCGACCTGGGCGAGGCGACGGTCACCGTGTACGGACCGCTGCCGGCGCTGCCCGACGGGCCGGTGGTCCCGCAGGACGCCCCCGTGCACTGGCAGGGAACGGTCGCGGCGGTCGACGGCCGCTACGACGTGGGCTACGACCCGGCCCGGCCGATCGTCGCCCCGGCCACGGCGACCCACCCGGGCGGCGACTACTTCGTGTTCGTGTACGCGTTCGCCGGCGACGCCCGCGTGGCGCCGTTCGTCAGCCCGTTCGACGACCTGCGCGAGGTCTTCTACGTCCCCGGGTCCCCGGAGGTCGTCGTCCCGCCGCAGGCCGTGACGCAGGCCCAGGACGCGGCGCCGGCCGGCGGGACGATGCGGGACACCGCCCTGGTCACGGGCACCACCAAGCCCGGCGACCACCTCGTGTTCGAGGCGTACGGCCCGCACGAGCCGGGAGCCGTCCCGGTCTGCGACGCCGGCACGCTGCTGTGGACCTCCGAGCCGGTCGAGGTCCGTGGCGCGGGGTACTACGACTCGGGCGACGCGCCCGCGCCCGACCGGGCCGGGCTCGTGCACTGGGTCGAGACGCTGACCCGCGCCGACGGCACCGTGCTGGACCGCGGCGAGTGCGGGGCGCCGGCCGAGACGACGACGGTCACCGAGGACGTGACGGTCCGCACCACCGCCCACGCGGCGGCCGAAGGCCCCGTCGCCGGCACCGAGGTGTGGGACGTCCTCACGGTCCGCGGGACCGTTCCCGACGGCACGCTGGCGACCGTCGACCTCTTCCACTCGCCGCCGGGGGAGGACCTCGTCTGCCGGGAACCGGTGTGGACGGCCACGGTGCCGCTGTCCGACGGGGCGGGCGGGTACCGGACGGACGCCTACCGCACCACCGAGCCGGGCACCTACGGCTTCGTGGAGCGCACCACCGCGCCCGACGGGACCGAGCTGTCCGCCGGTCGCTGCGGCGAGGAGTCCGAGACGCTGACCGTGGGTCCGCCCCCGGCCACGCCGACGTCCCCGCCCACCGCGCCGCCCCCGCCGGGCACGCCGGTGGCGGACGCACCGCCGCTCGCCGTGACCGGGGCCGACGCGGTGACCGCCGGAGCGGCGGCGCTGCTCCTGGTGACCGGCGGGGTGGCGGCGCTGGTGCACCGGGCACGTGTCCGGCGCGCCCTCGACGCGGCGGCGTGAGGCAGCACCGGCCGGCCCGTCGCACCACCGCGACGGGCCGGCTGGCGGCATCGCGTCGCGTGCCGGGTGCGCCGGATGTGCCGGGTGCGCCGGATGTGCCGAGTGCGCCGGACGTCCCGGGTGCGCCGGACGGGCCGAACGGGCCGGACGTCCCGGACGCGCCGGCTGCGCCACCTCCCGGCCCGCGCGACTACGATCCCCGCGGGGACCTGGGCGCCCCGCGCGGCCGCAGGGCCGGCACCCGCCCTCGGTGCGCAGGACCGGAGGACGGACGGATGGCGCGGGGTCGGTTGCGGGTCCTGCTGGGCGCTGCCCCGGGCGTCGGCAAGACGTACGCGATGCTCGAGGCGGGGCACGACATGCGCGCCGACGGCAAGGACGTCGTGGTGGCGGTCGTCGAGACCCACGGTCGCGCCGCGACGGCGGGCCTGCTGGGCGGGCTCGAGGTCGTGCCGCGGACCGTCGTCGAGCACCGCGGCGTCCGGCTGTCCGAGATGGACCTGGACGCCGTGCTGGCGCGCCGCCCGCAGGTCGCGCTGGTCGACGAGCTCGCGCACACCAACGCCCCCGGGTCGCGCCACGCGAAGCGCTGGCAGGACGTCTCGGAGCTGCTGGCCGCCGGGATCCACGTCGTGACCACCGTCAACATCCAGCACATCGAGTCGCTCAACGACGTGGTGCGCACCATCACTGGGGTCCCGCAGCGGGAGACCGTGCCCGACGCGGTGCTGCGGGCCGCCGACGACGTGGAGCTCGTCGACCTCGCCCCGCAGTCCCTGCGCGACCGCCTGGCCGAGGGCAACGTCTACCCCGCCGAGCGCGTGGACGCGGCGCTGTCGAACTACTTCCGGCTCGGGAACCTCACGGCCCTGCGGGAGCTCGCGCTGCTGTGGCTGGCCGACGAGGTCGACTCGGCCCTGCGCACGTACCGCGCCGAGCACGCCATCGACGCGCCGTGGGAGGCACGCGAGCGGGTCGTCGTCGCGCTGACGGGCGGTGCCGAGGGCGAGACGCTCCTGCGGCGCGGCGCGCGCATCGCGGCGAGGTCCGCGGGTGGTGAGCTGCTGGCGGTGCACGTCAGCGCGCAGACCGGTCTGCGGGACGGCGACCCGGGGGCGCTCACGGAGCAGGCGGCGCTCACCGAGCAGCTCGGCGGCACGTTCCACCAGGTGGTGGGGGAGGACGTCGCGACCGCGCTGGTCCAGTTCGCGCGGGACCACGACGCCACCCAGCTCGTCATCGGCCTCAGCCGCCGCAGCTGGCTGAAGGCGGCGCTCACCGGACCCGGCACCGGGTCGACGGTCATCCGGAGAGCCGGTGCGATCGACGTGCACCTGGTCAACCACGCCGCGGCCGGGCGCCGTCTGCCGCTGCCGCGCGTCGCGGGGGCGTTCTCGGGGGCGCTGACCGCGCGCCGCCGGGTGCTCGGCTTCGCGCTCTCGGTGGTGCTCGGGCCGCTGCTCACGGCCGTCCTGGTGGCGGGCCGCAGCGACGCGTCGCTGGCGAGCGACGTCCTGGCGTACCAGCTGCTCGTCGTGGTGACGGCACTGGTCGGCGGGCTGTGGCCAGCCCTCCTGACCGCGCTGCTGTCCGGGCTGACGCTGAACTACCTGTTCGTCGAGCCGACGCACACGGTGACGGTCAGCGAGCCGGTGCACGCGCTCGCGCTGGCGCTCTACGTCGCGAACGGCCTGCTGGTCAGCTCGGTCGTGGACCTCGCCGCGCGTCGCACCCGTGCCGCGCAGCGCGCCCGCGCGGAGTCCGAGCTCATCGCGACGGTCGCCGGGGGCGTGCTGCGCGGGCAGGACACCCTGCGGGCCCTCGTCGAGCGCGCGCAGGAGGCGTTCGGGCTGGCCGGAGTCCGCCTCCGGTCCGGGGAGGACGTGCTCGCGCAGTCCGGCACGGTGCGCCCCGGGTCGCCGCACCTCCCCGTGGACGAGCACACCGTCCTGGACCTCGACCCCGGCTGCGCGAGGTCGTCGCGCGGAGCGCGCGACCCGCGCGGAGCGTCCACCCCGGGCAGGGTCCCGTCCGCGCCCGCCCCCGCCGCGGGCGGCTCCGCGGCCCCGGCCCGGACCTCCGCCGCCGTCCCCGACGTCGACGGCTCCGGCAACCGCCTGCTGGGCGTCGTCGTCACGCAGATCGCGGCGGCCCTCGAGCACCAGCGGCTCAGCCGCACCGCCGACGCGATCGGCCCGCTGCGGGAGACGGACCAGGTGCGCAGCGCCCTGCTCTCGGCCGTGAGCCACGACCTGCGCCGCCCCCTCACGGCCGCCACGACCGCCGTGAGCAGCCTGCGCGCGCGGGACGTCGACTGGTCGCCGGCCGACCGGGAGGAGCTGCTCGCGACCGCGGAGGAGAGCCTGGCGACGCTGACCGGTCTGGTGACCGACCTGCTGGACGCGAGCCGGCTGCAAGCCGGCGCGCTGGGCGTCGAGTGCCGGCCGACGGACGTCGACGACGTGGTGCTGGCCGCCCTGGACGAGCTCGCGCTGGGCCCGGACGTCGTGCACCTCGAGCTCGACCCCGCGCTGCCCGCCGTGTCGGCGGACCCGGCGCTGCTGCGGCGGGTGCTGGTGAACGTGCTGGCGAACGCGGTGCACGCCAGCCCGCCGCGCACGCCGGTCCGCGTGCAGACGAGCGCGTTCGCCGACCGGGTCGAGGTCCGGGTCGTCGACCACGGCCCGGGTGTGCCGCCCGACCGGCGGGCGGACCTGTTCGTGCCCTTCCAGCGCCTGGGGGACACCGACAACACGACCGGCCTGGGCCTGGGCCTCGCGCTGTCGCGGGGCTTCGCCGAGGGGATGGGCGGCACGCTCGTCCCGGAGGACACGCCGGGCGGCGGTCTCACCATGGTGGTCGCGCTGCGGCAGGTCGCCGCGGCCGACGCCCGCACCGCGCAGGAGGGCACCGCGTGAAGATCCTCATCGCCGACGACGACCCGCAGATCCTGCGCGCGCTGCGCATCACGTTGCGCGCCCGCGGCTACGAGATCCTCACGGCCACGGACGGCACGAGCGCCCTGAACCAGGCGATCGAGCACAAGCCGGACCTGTACCTGCTGGACCTGGGCATGCCGCGCCTGGACGGCGTGGAGGTGATCGCGGGGCTGCGGGGCTGGACGAGCGCGCCGATCCTGGTGCTCTCCGGGCGCACGGGGTCGGCCGACAAGGTCGAGGCGCTGGACGCGGGCGCCGACGACTACGTGACCAAGCCCTTCGGCGTCGACGAGCTGCTGGCGCGCATCCGCGCCCTGACGCGGCGCGCCTCGGCCCCGCCGGGTGCCGACGCGGAGCCGCTCGTGCGCCTCGGTGCGGTGACGATCGACCTGACGGCCACGACGGCCACCCGGGACGGCAGCCCGCCGGAGCCGGTGCGGCTGACGCCGACGGAGTGGCGGATCCTGGAGATCCTCGTGCGCCACGCGGGTCGCCTGGTGACGCGGCAGACCCTGCTGCGGGAGATCTGGGGCTCGGAGCACGTCACGGACACCGGGTACCTGCGCCTGTACCTGTCGCAGCTGCGCAAGAAGCTGGAGCCGGACCCCTCGGCGCCGCGGTACCTGCTCACGGAGCCGGGGATGGGCTACCGGTTCGACCCGTCCGGCGGGGCCGCCTGACCGGTGAGGTGTCCAGCATGTGAGCGTGCACACGCGTGACCTGCTGCGACTGTCCGAACTCGGGCGGTACTTGCCGTTCTGTCCGGTTTCTGTATAGTTCTCCCCGTTGAGCGACAACGGCAAACCTGCTGCGAGGCAGGGACGCAAAGCCACGGGACCCCTGGGGTCAGCCGGGCTACCGAACCGACAAGGAGTCATCATGACGTACCCCCTCGAGGCCCAGCTCCCCACGCAGGCGACGTCCTCCCTGCTCACGCCGGGCGAGGTCGCGGTGATGTTCCGCGTGGACCCGAAGACGGTCACGCGCTGGGCGCAGGCCGGCAAGCTGTCCGCCGTCCGCACCCTCGGCGGCCACCGCCGGTTCCTCGAGTCCGAGGTGATGGAGCTGCTGGGCGCGGTCCCGCAGCAGGCCGGCCGCTTCTGAGCCGCCACCCCTGACGCCGACGGGCCCCCGAGCAGAAGCTCGGGGGCCCGTCGCCGTTCGTGGCTCGTACGCCCGGCGCACCGGGCGACCGCGGGCTACAGCGGGTCGAGCAGCGTGGCCAGCACGGCCCGCCGGACGTCCGCGACGGTGCGCTCGGGCTGGAACGCCAGCCACTCCAGCCCTGCGACGAGCGTCGCGCCGAACATGGCCGCGGCGGTCATCGACGGGTCCCGGTGCGGCCAGGACGCCGCCACGACCTCCGCGAACACCGCGAACGACCGGTCGCGCACCTGCCGGACGGCGTCCTGCCAGTCGCGACCGGTGCGGAAGACCTCGGCCACCAGCAGCTTGGCGAAGTCGGGGTGCGCCTGGATCTGCGCGAGCAGCTCGTGGACCAGCGCGCCGACGGCGTCCCGGCCGGTGCGGCCCTCGGCGGCGCCGCGGAGGTCGGCGGTCAGGCGCTCGACGCCCTCGACGATGACCGCCTCGAACAGCGCGGCCTTGGACCCGAAGTTGTAGTAGACGCTGCCCTTGGCGACGCCGGCGTGAGCCGCGATGTCGTCGACCGACGTGGCGGAGAACCCGCGGTCGGCGATGAGGGCGACCGTGGAGTCGATGATGGCGTCGCGGGTGCCGCGCCGCGGGTCGTCGACGCGCCGCGGCCCGGCCGACGATCGCGGGTCGGCCGGGCCGGGCGTGGTGCTCATGGTGCCCAGCCTGTCAGATCGACAGCGCGGGGTGCAGGCGGGCGAGCGTCCACGTCCGCAGCCGCCCGGCCCGCCACGAGGTGATCGCGAGCGACCCGACGAGCACGGCGCCGAGCACCGCGACCGACAGCCACAGCCGGCCGTCGGCGCCGCCCGTGATCGTCTGGCGCAGGCCGGTCACCGCGTAGCTCATGGGCAGCAGCGGGTGGATGGCCCGGAAGAACGCCGGCGTGGTCTCCACCGGGTACGTGCCGCCGGACGACGCGAGCTGGAGCATGAGCAGGGCCAGCACCGCGACCTTCCCGGCGGCCGGGCCGAGCACCGCCATGAGCATCTGCTGCAGCGCGAGGAACGTCGCGGCGACGAGCAGGGTGAACCCGATCGTGCCGACCGCCGTGTCGAGCTGCAGGCCGACGCCCCAGTGGATCACGCCGAGCATGACCGCGACCTGGGCGACGCCGATCGCGAGCGCGGGCAGGAACCCGGCGACCGCGGTGCGCCAGCCGGCCACGGGCGTCCCGAGGGCGCGCGTGGGCACCGGCCGCAGCAGCAGCCACGTGATGAGCGCGCCGACGAACAGGGCGAGCGGGATGAAGAACGGCGCGAAGCCCTCGCCGAAGCCCTCCGCGCGGGCCACGTCCGAGGAGTCCAGCGCGACCGGCGAGGCCAGCACCTCGGCCCGGTCGGTGCGTGTGGCGTCGGAGTCGTCCGGGATCTGCGCGGCCCCGTCCTCCAGGCCGTCGGCGAGCTGCTGCGCGCCGTCACCGACCTGGTCGGTGCCGTCGGCGACCTGCCCGGCGCCCTGGGCGAGCGTGCTGGTCCCGCCGGCGAGCTCCGCGGCGCCGTCCGCGAGGTCGTGCGACCCGCTCTGCAGCTGCGTGGCGCCGCCGGCCAGCGTGCCCGCGCCGGCCGCGAGCTGGGACGCCCCGGCGGAGACCTGCTGCGTGCCGTCGGCCACCTGGGAGGCGCCGGCCGCGAGCTCGCCCGCCTTGCCGGCGAGCGTGCCGAGGCCCGCGTGCAGGTCGGCGGCCCCGGCGCTGAGGTCGTGCGCGCCCTGCTCGAGCGTCGCGAGGCGGGCGAGGGCGGCCTGCTGCTCCGCGGCCGTGGGCAGGTCGAGCCCCTCCACGGTGGTGCCCAGCGTGGTCAGCGCCTGCTGGATCCCGCCGGCGGTGGCGAGGTCGCCGGCCTGCGCGTTCTGCTGGGCGACGGTGGTGAGCGAGGCCTGGAGGGTCGTGAGCGCGGCCGTGAGCGTCTGCGACGCGGCGGCGTTCGTCCGGGTCGACGCGGCGAGCTCGTCGACGCCGGCGCTGACGGCCTTCGCGCCGTCCACGAGCGGGACGGTCGAGGTGACCGCGTCCTGCGCGCCCTGCGCGAGCCGGCCGGCGCCGTCCGCGAGCGTGGTCGCGCCGGTGGCGGTCCGCCCCGCCCCGTCCGCCAGGGTGGCGGCCCCGGAGGAGAGCTGCGTCGCGCCGCCGGCCAGCGAGTCCGTCCCGGCGGCGAGGGTCTGCGAGCCGTCCGCGAGGCGGGAGGCGCCGTCGGCGGCGGAGACCGCGCCGTCGGCCACCTGGTGGGCGCCGGTCGACAGGTCACCGCTGGCCGCGCGCAGCGTCAGGGCGCCGTCGGCGGCGGTCGCGAACCCGTCGCGGGCGGACCCGAGGCCGACGAGGACGCGGTCGACCGCCTGCTCGCCGATCGAGGACGACACCGCGGACTGCACCTGCGCCATGGCGGTGCGACCGAGGGTCGAGGCCAGGAACGAGTTCGCGTCGTTGTACGTGACCTCGATGCGCGCGTCGGTCGGGGCGTCGCCCCCGGCGGACGCGATGTCCGCGGAGAAGTCCGACGGGATCGTCACGGCGAAGTAGTAGGTGCCGTCGGCGACCCCGGCGGCGGCCGCGTCGGCGTCCGTCTCGCGCCAGTCGAGGTCGTCGGACTCCAGCAGCTGGTCGGTGACCTGCGCGCCGGCGTGCAGCGGCTCGTCGTCGACGGTCGCGCCCTCGTCGGCGTCGACCAGCGCGACCGGCAGGCGGTCGAGGTTCCCGGTCGGGTCCCAGAACGCCCAGAGGTACAGGGCGCCGTACAGCAGCGGCACGAGGACCATCGCGCCGACGGCGAGGCGGGGCAGCAGCCCGCGGCGGAACCGGCGCAGCTCGGTGCCGGTGGAGGTGAACGAGAGCATGGGGTGACGTCCTGCTTCAGGCGGCGGGCACCGCGTGGGGCCCGGTGGCGAGGGTGATCTGCTGGGGGAGCGTCGCCCACTGCATGCGGGCGACCTCGTCGAGGGAGGCGACGGAGGCCACGACGGTGGTGCCGGCGGCGGCGAGCGCCTCGAGCCGGGTCCACACGGTCTGCCGGCGCCGGGAGTCGTGCACCTGGTCGACGTCGTCGACGACGAGCAGGTCCGGGTGCTGGGCGGTCGCGAGGGTGACCCGCAGCAGCATCGCGTCGACCTCGTCGAGGTCCCACACGAGCGTGCCGGTGCGCGGCAGCGGCCGCTCGCCGAACACCGGACCGGCGAGGCGCGCGAACGTCCGCTGGTCGACGCGCGGCGTCCGGCGGTACCACGGGCTCAGCCACGCGAGGCGCTCGCGCACGACGTCGCCGACGGTGACGGACTCGTCGAGGTCGTCGATGCCCGCGAACCCGGCCAGCGCGGCGCGCCGCTGCACGGCCGTCCGGCGGCGGGGGAGCGCTTCGCCGAGCACGGTCAGCCGGGAGCCCTCGTCGGGCACCATCCGGCCGGCCAGCGTGAGCAGCAGGCTGGAGCGGCCGCCGCCCTGCGGGCCCTGCACGACCGCGAGCGTGCCGGTCGGCACCTCGAGGTCGACCGGCCCGTAGACGACGCCGCGCCGCCCGTGCAGCCGCAGCTGCTCGGCGTGCACCGCCAGGACGGTGGTCGCGTGGTCCGTGCCGGGGGCGCCGGCGGGGGTCGCGTCCACGGCGGTGGCCGTCGCGGCGGGCGCGGGCGCCGGACCGGGCGCCGGGGTGGGCGTGGTGGTCGGCGACGGCGGCGTCGTGCGGTGGCGCCGCGGTGCGCCGGCTGCGCGCTGCGGGTGGTCGTGCGGGGTGGTCACGGGTCCTCCGGTCGGTCGTGCCGCGCGGTCGGTGTCGTTTGCACTGACCGGTCAGTGCAAAGATAGGACGACAGGGTGGCCCGTGTCACGGCGGCCGCCTGTTCCGCGGATCACAGCGCGGGCATGGAAGAATCGCGGCATGGCGATGAGAGAGATCCGCGTGGTGGGTGACCCGGTGCTGCGCACCCCGTGCGAGCCGGTGACCACGATCGACGCCCGGGTGAAGGGCCTGGTCGAGGACCTCCTCGAGACCGTCGACCACGACGGCCGCGCCGGGCTCGCCGCCAACCAGATCGGCGTCGGCCTGCGCGCGTTCTCCTGGAACATCGACGACGAGCTCGGCTACGTGCTCAACCCGACGATCGTCGAGCTCTCCGAGGACTACCAGGACGGCGACGAGGGCTGCCTGTCCGTGCCGGACCTGTGGTTCCCGACGCGCCGCGCCTGGTACGCCCGCGTCGTCGGCACCGACCTGGACGGCAAGGAGGTCGTCGTCGAGGGCGTCGAGCTCATGGCCCGCTGCCTGCAGCACGAGGTCGACCACCTGGACGGGCACCTCTACATCGACCGGCTCGACCGGTCCGTCCGCAAGAAGGCCATGCGGGCCATCCGCGAGACGCTCTGACACTCCCGGAGCGGGGCGGACGCTGGTGCGGACGCCCCGCATCGGGCATGCTGGGCACTGCACGCCGCGAGAGCCGTGCACCGAACCGTGCGTCACCGGGCGGGACGAGGTCGTTGGGGAAGGCGAACCTCGAGCCGATCCGGGAGGGATGACATGGCAGGTGCGATCACCCGCGGTGTTCTTTTCGTGCACTCAGCGCCGCGCGCGCTCTGCCCGCACCTCGAGTGGGCGGCGGGCAACGTGCTGGGCTCGCGCGTGTCCATGGACTGGACGGAGCAGCCGGCTGCTCCGGGCATGTTCCGCGCCGAGCACTCGTGGCAGGGCGCCCAGGGCACGGGCGCGCGCCTGGCCTCGGCGCTGCGCGGCTGGACGCACCTGCGCTACGAGGTGACCGAGGACGCCAGCCACGGCAGCGACGGCGCCCGCTGGAGCCACACGCCGGAGCTCGGCATCTTCCACGCGCAGACCGACGTGCACGGCAACGTCGTCGTCCCGGAGGACCGGATCCGCGCCGCGCTCGACCAGGGCGACGCCCGGCTGCTGCGCGAGGAGCTCGCGCTCGCCCTCGGGCAGTCGTGGGACGACGAGCTGGAGCCGTTCCGGTACGCCGGGGCCGGCGCGCCCGTGCGCTGGCTGCACCGCGTCGGCTGAGACCTGCTCGGTTCCGGGGCCGCCGCCGGCGTGGCGCGGGGCCGCCCCGGGCGGCCACCGCACGTCCTCCTGCCCTCCGGGGGAGGAGGACGTCGCGCGTCCTCCCGTCGAACGCCGTGCCCGTTCCCAGGCGGTTCGCAGGAACCGTGCCTAGCGTCGGACGTCCTCGCCGATCCGTTCGGTTTCAACCAGCCCGGGGGACCGGGCCCGCTCCAGGAGGTCACGACCATGGCGCCTTCCGTCCGACGCCGCACGCTCGGCCTGCTGTCCGGACTCTCCGTCGTCGTCGCGCTCGCCGCGTGCGGTGACGCCGACGCCGCCACCGAGGACGACGCCCCCGCCGCCGACGCGAGCGCGGGCACGGGAGCGGGCGGCTCGTCCACCGCCTCCGGCGACCTCGCCGACGGCACCTACGACGCCGAGGGCTCGTACAGCACCCCCGGCGGTCAGGAGTCGATCCAGGTCGAGCTCACCGTCGCGGACGGCGTCGTCACCGACGTCACCGTCACGCCGGAGGCCACCGGCGGCAACGCCGCGCGGTTCCAGGAGGAGTTCGCCTCGGGGATCGCGGACGTCGTCGTCGGCCAGGAGCTCGCCGGCCTGTCGGTCGACAAGGTCTCGGGCTCGTCGCTGACCGGCGACGGCTTCAACGCGGCGCTCGACGAGATCCGCGCCGATGCCGCGGCCTAGCGTCGCCTTCCAGGCGATCGGGACGCACTGGCAGCTCGAGACCCCGGAGCCGCTCGGGGCGGACGTCCTCGCGGCGGTGCACGCGCGGATCGCGCGGTTCGACTGCGACTGGTCCCGGTTCCGCGACGACTCCTGGGTCAGCGAGGTCGCCCGGGGCGGCGCGGGGACGTACCGGCTGCCCGACGACGCCGGGCCGCTGCTCGACGCGTACGACGTCGCCGAGCGCTGCACCACGGGGGCCGTCGACCCGCTGGTCGGCCGCTCGCTCGAGGAGCTCGGCTACGACGCGTCGTACTCGCTGCGGCCGCGCCGGGACGCCGACGGCGCGCTGCTCACCACGCCCGCCCCGCCGTGGCGGACCACCGCGCGCCGCGACGGCAGCACGCTCACGCTCGGGGCGCCCGCGCTGATCGACGTGGGCGCGGGCGGCAAGGGCTACCTCGTCGACCTCGTCGCCGGCGTGCTCGCCGAGCACGGAGTCACCGAGCACGTCGTCGACGCCGGCGGTGACCTGCGGGCGGCCGTCCCCGAGCCGCTGACCGTCGCGCTGGAGGACCCCCGCGACCCGACGCGGGCGATCGGGGTGGTGCGGCTCGCCGACGGCGCGCTGTGCGGTTCCGCCACCAACCGCCGGGCGTGGGGCGAGGGCGTGCACCACGTCGTCGACGCCCGGACCGGCGCCCCGACCTCGGACGTCCGCGCCACGTGGGCGCTCGGACCGACCGCGCTCGCCGCCGACCTCGCCGCCACCGCGCTGTTCTTCGCCGAGCCCGACCTGGTCGCCTCGCGCTTCGGCGTGCGCTACGTCGTGCTGCGCGGCGACGGGAGCGTGCGGTGGTCGCTCGACCTGGACGGGGAGGTGTTCGCGTGATCGGCGTCGTGGAGGAGCGGCTCGGCCGCGTGACGATGTACCGGCTCCTGACGCTCGGCCTGGCGGCGCTGGCCGTCTGCGCGCTCGTGCTCTCCCTCGCCGGCCGGCTGTTCGTCGAGCCGCTGCCGATCCTCGTCAGCGCCGTCGTCGCCGTCGCGGTGTCCGTGGCGAGCGCCTGGGGGCTGGCGGCGGCGTTCCGGACCCGCCCGCACACCGAGTCGGCGGTCATCACCGGGCTGATCCTGCTGTTCCTGTTCTGGCCGGCGCTCGAGGTCCGCTCGCTCGGGACGCTCGCGCTCGCCGCCCTGCTGGCGAACGCCTCCAAGTACCTGCTCGCCTGGCGCGGCCGGCACGTGCTGAACCCCGCCGCCGCGGGCGCGCTGCTCGCCGGGCTCACCGGGTGGGACGCGACGACGTGGTGGGTCGCGGACCGGTGGCTGCTGGTGCCCGTCCTGCTGCTGACGCTGGTCGTCGTCGTGCGGACGCGTCGCTACGCCCTCGTCGGGACCTTCGTGGTCGTCGCCGTCCTCGCCGTCACCCTGCGCCAGGTCGTGGAGGGCGCCGCGGTCACCGACGCGCTGGGCACCGCGTTCGTGTCCTACCCGATCCTGTTCCTCGGCGGCGTGATGCTGACCGAGCCGCTGACGCTGCCGCCGCGGCGGTGGCAGCAGCTCGTGGAGGCAGGCGTCGTCGGGGCGCTGCTGGCGGTGTCGTACCACGTCGGGCCGCTGTACTCGACACCCGAGGCTGCCCTCGTGGTGGGCAACCTGCTGGCGTTCGCGTGGGGGCAGCGCGGCGCCGTGCGGCTCACGCTGACCCGGCAGACGCGGCTGACCCCGCGCACCGTGGAGCTCGCGTTCAGGGCGGACCGGCCGGTGCGGTACGTGCCGGGCCAGTACGTGGAGCTGACCGTCCCGCACCCCCGCCCGGACGCCCGCGGCAGCCGCCGGGTGTTCAGCGTGTCGTCCGCGCCGGCCGCCGGCGAGCTGACCGTGGCCCTCACCGTCCCCGAGCGCGCCAGCACGTTCAAGCGCGCGCTCGTCGCCCTCCCCGTCGGTTCCCGGGTCCGCGCGACCGGCCTCGGGGGCGACTTCGTCCTGCCGGACGACCCGGCGCGGCCGCTGCTGCTGGTGGCGGGGGGCATCGGCATCACCCCGTTCGCCGCGCAGCTCGCCGCTGCCGCCTCCGCGGGCGAGCGCCGCGACGTCGTGCTGCTCTACTCCGTGTCCGACCACGCGGACCTCGCGTACGCGGACGCCGCCCGCGCCGCCGGTGCGCGCGTCCTCGTGCTGTCCCCGACGCCGGAGCTCGACGGGCTGCCCGACGGCTGGCGGCACCTGGGGGAGCGCCGGCTCTCGGCCGAGGTGCTCACCGAGGCGGTACCCGACCTCGACCAGCGCGACGCCTACGTCTCCGGCCCGCCGGCGATGGTCGACGACACCCGGGCGCTGCTGCGCCGAGCCGGGGTGCGGCGCGTGCGGACGGACGCGTTCAGCGGGTACTGACGGCCGACGGCGGCACCCGGCCGCGTCATCTCCCGCGAGCGTCCCACCGCGAGTACGCGGCGACGCCGGCGAGCCACAGGGCAAGGGCGAGGCCGGCGGCCGGGGTGCTGCCCGGGTGGTGGCTCAGCACCGCCCACCACCGCGCGGTCCCGGCCAGGTCACGGGAGCCCGCGAGCCAGCTGACCATCGCGAACAGGGCGAGCGGCAACCACGCGGCGGCCGGCGGGAGCAGCACGGCGCTGACCAGGACCGCCCCGAGCCCGAGCAGGCCGCTGCGCAGCACGAGGACGGTGCTGTCGGGGTCCAGACCCCGGACCGCGCCCACCGCGGCTCCGGTGCCGAGGACGGCGACCGTCAGCGCGAGTGCCCACGACGCGCGGAGCCCGGCGAGCCGGCCGCGCGGCAGCGTCGCCTCCACGCCGCGTCCCGGTGGGACGAGCGAGCCGAGGCAGCAGAGGGCGGGAAGGACGGAGCAGACCCCGAGCGTCACGAGGGCGACGCCGTCGGCCAGCGGGACGTTCCGCAGGCCGAGCGGCACCCAGCCCACCACGAGCGCGGCGGCGGCGACCGCGGCGACGACCGGGCGCGCGCCGCCGCGGGACACCACGAACAGCGCCGGCAGCGACCTCTGCCGGGCGGTCACCAGGCGCCCCGGCACGACCTCAGCACGACGAGGGCGGCGCGGGCCTCCTCGAGGCCGGGCGACGTCCCGACGGGCGCCGCTCCGGCCCGGGCCCACGCGCCGACGAGGCCGGAGACGTCGACCGACGGCGAGAGCCACCGCGCGACGGTCACCTCGGCCTGCACCCGGGCGGTCAGGTCGCCGTCCGTCCACGCGCGCCCGCCCTCGTCCGCGCAGCGCGATGCGCCGAGCACGACGTCCCACGTGAGGCCGTCGGGGCGGGCCGCGTCGCCGATCGGCGGGCCGACCACGACGATGGCGGGCCGGGGCGCGCCCGGGTCGCCCGGCTGGTACCGGAGCGCGCCGATCGCCGGGTCCAGCTCGCGGAGCCGGGCGTCGAGCGGGGCTACCTCGGCGGCGAGCCGGCGGAGGTCGCGCGACTGGTCCGGCGGCAGGCAGACGCGGGCGTCGTCACCTGCCTCCGCGCACGGCCACCCGGCCGCGTCCGACCAGGCGTGGACACCGCCGTCGACCTGGTCGCGCCAGGCGCTCGCCGCGGGGACCGCCAGGAGCGCGGCCGCCAGGGCCGCCGCCACCGCGGGGACCCCGCCGCCGCAGGACGCGACCACAGCGGCGATCGCGACGACGGCGCCGACGAGCAGCACGACCAGCTGGGCGACGAGCACGCTCGTGCGGACCTCGATCGCCGTGACCGACGCGTCCGTCGCCCCCGTGAACGCGACGAGGCGCGACGCGCCGCCGAGATCGAGTGCGAGCGCGGCGTAGCCGATCGCGGCGACGAGCGGGGGTACCACCCACTGACCCCGCAGGCCCGGCGCGGAGCCCATCGCGGTCCCGACCGTCGCCGCGGCTCCGACACCCGCCAGCGCGAGGAGCACATCGCGCCGCGCCGACCAGGGCGGCGGGGACCCGGCCGCCGCCAGCGAGGCCGCTCCCAGCACGCTCAGCAGCAGCCCGAGGCACGCCCAGGCAGCGATCCCGGCGCTGCGTCCCAGCAGCAGCCGCGCGCGGGCGGCGACGGGTGCCGACCTCAGCAGCTCCTCGGCGCCGCTGCGGCGGAGCCGGATCGCGTCCGCCGCCGCCAGCCCGGCGACCACCGGCCACAGCACGATGACCTGCGTCAGTGCGGCGTCGACGGCCCACAGGGCGCTGTCGCGCACGGGGAACCGGGAGGACAGGACGAGGACACCGGCCAGGCCGACCGGGAGGAGCGCGACCGCCCACCCGCGTCTCACGGCACCGCCCCGGCGTCGGGGTCGTCGGCCACGGGAGCGCCGTCGAGCAGCGCGAGCAGTGCGGCCTCCGCTGCTGACAGGATGCCGGTGGCGCCATGGGCTCCGTCGCCCGTCACGCCTGCCGAGGAGCGCCCGACGAGGTCGTCCGGGGTGCCGGACCACACCCGACGGCCGGCGTCCAGCACCAGGACGGAGCCTGCGCACCGGACCACGTCCTCCACCAGGTGCGTCGACAGCAGCACCGTGCGGTGCTGCGCCAGCCTGACCACGAGCTGCCGCACGCGCAGCCGCTGCACGGGATCGAGGCCGGACGTCGGCTCGTCGAGGATCACCAGACCGGGGTCGTGCACGACGGCCTGGGCGAGGAATGCCCGGCGCCGCTCGCCCCCGGACAGTCGCCCGATCGGGACGCCGGCCTTCGCCGCCAGCCCCACCTCGTGGAGCACCTCGGCGGTGCGCTCCGCGGCTCGCCGACGCCCCAGGCCGCGCAGCCGGCCCACGTAGGACACGAGCTCGGAGGCCGTGAACTCTCCGGGCCAGCCGGGCTCCTGCGGCAGGAGGCCCACGTCGCGCCGCAGCGCGGCTCTCAGCCGGGTCGTGCTCAGGTCCACGCCTCCGCGCGCCACGTATCCCGTGCTGGGTCGGACCGTGCCGGCGAGCATGCCGAGCAGCGTGCTCTTCCCGGCACCGTTCGGCCCGAGGACGCCATGCACACCCGGTCCCCACTCGTGGTCGAGGGGCGCGAGCGCCGTCACCCCGCGGTACTCGCGCCCGAGGCCGCGGGCGGCGAGGGGCTGGCCGCCGGACATCAGAACGTCGTGCCCGTGCAGGCGTCCGGAGCCCATGCGATGTCGACGCAGATCTTCGCGTGCGTGGACCAGATGCCCGTGTTGTTCGCCGACGCCCGGACCGACACGCCCTCGGTCAGTGTCGACGTGGTCCGCGATGTCTGCGCGGACCCGTCCGCGACCGTCGTCATCACCAGGAGCGACTTCCCACCCGGGTAGGCCCGCCAGACCTGCTGCTGGTGCGACCCCGTGATCTGCCCGTAAGCTGCCCGGCCGTCCGACGCCGAGCGGTCGCGCACAGTGAAGGACGCCGAGTGCAGGTTGCCTCCGGCCGCGGCCGACCAGCCCCGGAACACGGTCGCGCTCCCCGAGGCCACGACCGAGGTCCCGGACCGAACCTCCAGCGTCCCCGTGCTCAGCGCCGCCGCGCCCGCGGCCGAGCCGAGGACGAGAGCGATGACCCCCGTCGCCACGGCCGACGCCGCGCGGTACCGGACGCCTCGTGCGAGTGAGCGGTGTGCCATGGTGACCTCCCCGTCCGTCCCGGGCCGGTCGCCGTCAACCGGCCGTGCCGCAGTGCGGGCACTGACCCCACGCTGTGGTGCGTGGCTGGGCGGGGCAACGACCGACGGCAGGTCAGGGTGGTCGCCGGGCAGGATCAGGGGCGGCGACGGCCCGGATCGAGGGTCCGCGGCCACGGACGGGGTACCGGAGGGTCGGTCGGTGAGTACCGGGCCGCCGCGTCCGTGGCGCGGCGGCCCGGCGGCAGCCTGCCGGGCTCAGGCGTTCGTGACCACCAGGGCCACGTTGTGGCCCCCGAAGCCGAACGAGTTGTTCACCACCGCGATGTCGCCGGCGGGCAGGGCCCGGGGAGTGTCGCGCACCAGGTCGAGCACGAGCTCCGGGTCGGGCTTCTCGACGTTGATCGTCGGGGGCGCCTGGCGGTCGCGCACGGCCAGCACGGAGAACACCGTCTCCAGGGCGCCGGCGCCGCCGAGCAGGTGGCCGGTCATCGACTTGGTCGCCGACAGGGCGACGGCGTCCGCGTCCGCGCCGAGCGTCTCGCGGACGCCACGGGCCTCGATGAGGTCGCCGACGACCGTCGAGGTCGCGTGGGCGTTGACGTGCTTGACGTCGGACGTCGCGACGCCGGCGTCCGACAGCGCCATCCGCATGGCGGCGATCTGGCCGCGGCCGGTCGGCTCGGGGGAGGTGATGTGGTAGCCGTCGGAGGACAGGCCGACGCCCGCGACCTCCGCGTAGACGGTGGCGCCGCGGGCGGCCGCGTGCTCCGCGGACTCCAGCACGACGATGCCGGAGCCCTCGCCGATGACGAATCCGTCGCGGTCCACGTCGTACGGGCGCGAGGCGCGGGCCGGGTCGTCGGTGCGGGTCGACAGGGTGCGCGACGCGGCGAACGCCGCCATCGGCATCGGGTGGATCGTCGCCTCGGTGCCGCCGGCGATCACGACGTCGGCGCGGCCGCTGCGGATCATCTCGACGCCGTAGCCGATCGCCTCGGCGCCGGACGCGCAGGCCGACACCAGCGCGTGCGCGCCGGCGCGGGCACCGAACTCCAGCTCGACGTACGCGGACGGCGAGTTCGGCATGAGCATGGGGACGGTCATCGGCAGGACGCGGCGGGCGCCCTTCTCGCGCAGCGTGTCCCACGCGTCGAGGGTCGTCCAGATGCCGCCGATGCCGGACGACACGACGACGCCGAGGCGCTCGGGCTCGACCTCCGGGGCGCCGGCGTCGGCCCACGCCTCACGCGACGCGATGATCGCGTACTGCGCGGACGGGTCCATCTTCTTGATCTCGGGCCGGGGGAGGACCTCCTCCGGGCGCACCGCGAGGGTCGCGGCGAAGTCGACCGGCAGCCCGTACGTCTCGGCCCAGTCGTTGTCGAGGGTCCGCGCGCCCGACGTGCCCGCCAGGGCGGCCTGCCAGGTGCTCGGGACGTCCCCGCCGAGCGGGGTCGTGGCGCCGAGGCCGGTGACGACGACTCGCGTGCTGCTCGGAGAGCTCATCGGGTGCTCCTGTGGGTGTCGGGTGACGGGGGTGACGGGTGTGCCGGGACGCGACCGGGGTCCGCGCCGCGGGTGCCTGGACGGCTCCCACGACGCCGGCGCGTGGCCGGCGCGCGGCGCGGACCCCGGTCGGTGAGCCTCAGGCCTGGGCGTTCGAGATGAACGACACCGCGTCGCCGACGGTCGCGAGGTTCTTGACCTCGTCGTCGGGGATGCGGACCTCGAACTTCTCCTCGGCCAGCGTGACGATCGTCATCATCGACAGCGAGTCGATGTCGAGGTCGTCCGTGAACGACTTCTCGGGCAGGACCGAGTCGGTCGGCAGGCCGGTCTCCTCGCTGACGATCTCGGCCAGACCGGCCAGGATCTCCTGCTCGCTGTGCGCCATCGGTGTCTCCTTGGGTGTGTGCTGCGCCGCACCGGGGGTGCGGCGACGGTCGTGCGGTCGATGAACGGTACTGCGGCCGGGCGCCCGCTCAGGGCAGCACGACCACCTGGGCGGCGTAGACGAGGCCCGCGCCGAAGCCGATCTGCAGGGCGAGCGCGCCGCTCGACACCTGGCCCTCGCGCAGGAGGCGCTCCGTCGCGAGGGGGATCGACGCCGCCGAGGTGTTGCCGGTGTCCGCGATGTCGCGGGCCACGGCCACGGTCTCGGGGAGCTTGAGCTGTTTGATCATCTGGTCGATGATCCGCATGTTCGCCTGGTGCGGGATGAACGCGTCGATCTGGTCGGCGGTCACGCCCGCGGCGTCCAGGGCCTTCTGGGCGACGGGGGCCATCTGCCACACCGCCCACTTGAAGACGCTCGGGCCCTCCTGGCGCAGCGTCGGCCAGCCGGCGCCGTTGTCCCGGACGTCGATCCAGGAGTGCGTCTGGCGGATGGCCTGCGCCTGCGCGCCGTCGGAGCCCCACACGGTCGGGCCGATGCCGGGGGTGTCGGACGGGCCGATCACGACCGCGCCGGCGCCGTCGCCCAGCAGGAACGAGATGCTGCGGTCGGTCGGGTCGATGAAGTCGCTCATCTTCTCCGCGCCGATGACGAGCACGTGGCGGGCCGCGCCGGCGCGCACGAGGGCGTCAGCCTGGCCGATGCCGTAGCAGTAGCCGGCGCAGGCGGCCGAGACGTCGAACGCTGCGGCGGGCGTCGCGCCCAGCCGGTCCGCGAGGATCGCGGCGCCCGACGGGGTCTGGTGGAAGTACGTGACTGTCGCCAGGATGACGGCGTCGATGTCGGCGCCCTGCAGGCCCGCGTTCTCGATGGCCTGCCGGCCGGCGCGCTCCGCGAGGTCCAGCACGTCGGTGTCGGCGCCCGCGCGGGTCCGCGTGACGATGCCGGTGCGCTGCCGGATCCACTCGTCGGAGGAGTCGATCGGGCCGACGAGGTCGTCGTTCGGCACGACGTTCTCGCCGCGCGCGGCGCCCAGGCCGAGGATCCGCGTGTGGGCGGGGCCGGTGGCCTGGGTCAGGGTGGGGCGGGTCACTGGGCGTTCTCCCGGGAGTCGTCGGACGGTGCGGGCTGGTCGGGCACCGGGCCACCGGCGGCCGTCAGGTGGCGGGCCACGAGGTCGCGGGCGGCGGGCAGGTCGGCCGGCGACGTGATCGCGACCGTCTCCACCCCGGGCAGGCTACGCCGGGCCAGGCCCTTGAGCACACCTCCCGGGGCGAGCTCCAGCAGGCCGGTGACCCCGAGCTCCGGGAGCGTCGCCTGGCACAGGTCCCAGCGGACCGGCGAGGCGATCTGCGACACCAGGCGCGCGACGACGTCGGCGCCCGTGGCGTCCGGGCCGTAGGCGGTGCCGTCGGCGTTGCTCAGCAGGGCGGTGCGCGGCGCCGCGCTCGTCCAGCCGGTGGCGACCGCGCCGAACGCGTCGAGCGCGCTCTGCATGTAGGGGGTGTGGAACGCACCGGCGACCTGCAGCGGCACGACGCGCGCGCGGGCCGGCGGGTTCTCCTGGAACCGGGCGATGGCCTCGAGCGACCCCGCGGCGACCGTCTGGCCGCCGCCGTTGACGTTCGCCGGCCACAGGCCCGCGGCCTCGATCGCCGCGGCGACCTCCTGGGGGTCGCCGCCCAGCACCGCGGTCATGCCCGTCCGCTCGGCGGCCGCGGCCTCCGCCATGAACCGCGCGCGGTGCGACACCAGGCCCACGGCGCCGGCGTCGTCGAACACGCCCGCGACGGCCGCGGCGGCGAACTCGCCGACGGAGTGGCCGGCGGTCGCGTCCGGCAGCACCGGGGCGCCGGCCTCGTCCTCCAGCGCCCGCAGCGCGAGCAGCGAGGCGGAGACGATCAGCGGCTGGGCGACCGCCGTGTCCCGGATGGTGTCGGCGTCCGACGTCGTGCCGTGGGACGCCAGGTCGACGCCGGCGGCCTCCGACAGGACCGCGAGGCGGTCGGCGGTGCCGGGCAGCTCGAGCCAGGGGGCGAGCATGCCGGGGGTCTGGGCGCCCTGTCCGGGGCAGACGATCGCGAGCACCCGACCACTCTGCCGGGTGCGGCGGGACCTGCCCGCCCACGACCCGCACCACGATGCCGACCCGGGCTTGTACCCCTCCCACAACTCCGCGGCGCCGACCCCCGGCGCCGAGTTCGGCACTTCCTGTGCGAGTTCGGCAGCTGGGACTGCCGAGCTCGCCTGGGACTGCCGAACTCGGCGGGCGCCGGGGTGGGGTGGGGTGGGGGTGGGTCAGGGGTGGTCGAGGCGGCCGACCGCCAGGGCCTGCTGCAGGACGTAGGCCTCGCGGGGGTCGAGCGGGTCCCAGCCGGTGACCTCCGCGACGCGGCGCAGGCGGTACCGGACCGTGTTGGGGTGCACGTAGAGGGTGCGCGCGGCGGCCTCCAGCGACCGGCCGGCCGCCAGGTACGCCGTCAGCGTCTCCAGCAGCGACCCGGTGCTGGCGAGCAGCGGGACGTACGCCTGCCGCACCAGCACCTCCCGCGCGGACGCGTCCCCGACGAGCACCCGCTCCGGCAGCAGGTCGTCGGCGAGCACCGGGCGCGGCGCCTGCGGCCAGGCGGCGACCGCGGCGAGGCCGGCGAGCGCGGCCCGGGCGGAGCGCGCGGCGTCGGCCAGGTCGTCGCCCGTGGGCCCGAGCACCACGGGACCGGGGCCGAATCGCGGGATGAGCGACGTCGCGGCCTCCCGCAGGTCGCCCGTGCCGCCGAGGAACACCACGAGCCGGTCGCCCTGGATGCCGACCAGCGCGTCGTCGGCGGCCCGCCGGGTGGCGCGCCGCAGGTCCGAGGTCCGGACGTCGTCGAGCGGGGACGCCGTGGTCCCGACGACGACCAGCGTGCGGCCGCGGCCGCTCCAGCCGAGCGCCGCGACGCGGGAGCGCAGCGAGTCGTCCACGTCCCCGCGCAGCAGCGCGTCCACGACCAGCGCCTCGAGCCGGGCGTCCCACGCCCCGCGCATCTCGGCGGCCCGGGCGTAGACCTCCGCCGCGGAGAACGCGACCTCGCGGGAGTACCGCAGCACCGCCTCCAGCAGGTCGCGCTCGCCGCCGGGTGCCGCCAGCCGGTCCGCGTGCTCCTCGACGACATCGACCACGACGCGCACGAGCTGGAGGGTGTGCTGCAGGGAGATGGAGCGGGTCAGCTCCGGCGGGGCGGTCGCGAAGATCTCGCCGACGCCGTGCGGCGGCTTGGAGGGATCGGCGAACCACGTCACGAACGCCGTGATGCCGGCCTGCGCGACGAGCCCGACCCACGACCGGTCGTCGGCCGGCAGCGCCCGGTACCAGTCCAGGTCCTCGTCGAGCCGCCGCATCGCCGCCGCCGCCAGCACGCCGCCGCCCTCGCGCACGCGACGCAGCGTCTCGCCGTTGGTGGCGTCGGGCGCCGTGGCGATGCGGCCGGCGCGCGTGCGGGTGCGGGCGGGGGAGAGCCCCTCGGGCGCGGGTGCCGGCGCGGGTGCGGGCGCGGGTGCGGCGTCGGCGGGGGCGTCCTCGCCGGCTGGTGCGTCCTGCGGTCGTGTCGCGGTCGTCGTCGAGGAGGTCGTCGCGGGTGCCGCGGACGTCCGGCGGGGCTCGGCCATCCCCCGAGCATACGGGGACGGCTTGTGGGGACCCGACAAAGCGTGCGCACGCGTCGCCGCCGCCGGCCGACCGTTCGACCAGTGCGTCGCGGGCCTAGCGGATAGTGTCGCGTCATGGCTCTGCTGTCCCGACTGCGCCGCCTGCTGGGCCGGCCCGCGCCCGCGTCCCGTGTCGGCGCCCGTCGTCCGTCCACCACCCAGCGGCACGGCGACGTGCCCCAGGAGGACGCCCTGCGCTCGCGCCTGGGGGACGACCCCAACGACGAGCGCGCGTTCGCCGCGCTGGCCGAGATCGTCCGCCGCCACGCGGTGACGGGCTCCGACGACGACCCGCTGACCGCCGAGGCCGACGACGCCGAGAAGCAGCGTGCGGCCGACCTGGCCGTCTGGTCCCTCGGCGAGGAGCTCGCCGGCAACCCGCGCGCCTGGTACCCGCTGGTCGAGGTCGCCCGGCTGTCCGTGCGCGACGACCTGGAGGGCACGATCCGCCGGCTCACGACCGCCGCGGAGCGCGACCCCTCCGGTCAGGCGCTCGTGGCCGGCCTGCGGCTCCTGCGCGAGGCGGGGCTGCCGGTCGACGCCCTCTCGCTCGGGACGGGCCACTGGCACCCGCGCGAGCACGACCCCGAGGTGGGTCGCGAGCTGGTGCTCGCCGCCGTCGAGGCCGGTCGCCCGATGGACGCCAAGCAGCACCTGGCCTCGCTGGACCTCTACCCGAAGCAGGACGAGATCGCGCACCTGCGGCGCGAGCTGACGCGGCTGGTGGAGCAGGCGGAGCGCAGCGCCGGCGCCTGACCCGCGCGGCGGCGTCCGCCCGACCGCAGCGCCGGCGCCCGACCCGCGCGGCGGCGTCGGCCCGGCCGGAGTGCCGGCGCCCGAACCGCGCGGCGGCGTCGACCCCGGACCTGCCGGGGCACCGCACCTCACCGGTCCCGCACGCACGAGGGGCCCCGCACCGGATCCGGTGCGGGGCCCCTCGTGCGTGTGCCGGGCGGCTCGGTCAGGACTCGCCGCCCGCGTTGCCGGACGTGCCGGCGGTGACGTCGTACAGCCGGTACCGCTCGATGGCCTGCGCCGGGGCCTCCGGCGCGACCTTCCCCTCGCGGGCGAGCTGCTGCAGGACGCGGACCACGGTCGACGGCCCGTCGATCTTGAAGTGCCGGCGGGCGGCGGCGCGGGTGTCGGAGAACCCGAACCCGTCGGCGCCGAGCGTGGCGTACCGGCCCGGGACCCACTGCCGCACCTGGTCGGCGACGAGGTGGTCGTAGTCCGTGGTCGCGACGAACGGGCCCTCGGCGCCCTGGAGCTTCGCCGTGAGGTACGGCACCGGCTCCTCCTCGCCCGGGTGCAGGAACGCGTGCTCCTCGGCGGCGAGCGCGTCGCGACGCAGCTCGTTCCAGGAGGTCACGGACCACACCGCGGCCTGGACGCCCCAGTCCTCCGCGAGCAGCTTCTTCGCCTCGAGCGCCCACGGCACCGCCACGCCGGACGCGAGGATCTGGGCGCGCGGCCCGTCGCCCTCCGCCGGGGACAGCAGGTAGATGCCCTTGAGGATGCCCTCGACGTCGACGTCCTCCGGCTCGGCCGGCTGGACGATCGGCTCGTTGTAGACCGTCAGGTAGTAGATGACGTCGGGGTCGCGGCCGTCCTCGCCGTACATCCGCTGGATGCCGTCCTTGACGATGTGCCGGATCTCGTACCCGTACGCCGGGTCGTAGTGCACGACGTGCGGCATGGTCCCCGCGAGCAGCGGGGAGTGGCCGTCGGCGTGCTGCAGGCCCTCACCGGTCAGCGTCGTGCGACCGGCGGTGGCGCCGACCAGGAACCCGCGGGTCATCTGGTCGCCGGCCGCCCAGAACTGGTCGCCCGTCCGCTGGAACCCGAACATCGAGTAGTAGAAGTAGAACGGGATCAGCGGCTCGCCGTGCGTGGCGTAGGACGTGCCGACCGCCTGGAACGCGGACGCCGACCCGGCCTCGTTGATGCCGGTGTGCATGATCTGGCCGGCCTCGGACTCCTTGTAGGAGAGCATGAGGTCGCGGTCGACGGCGAGGTAGTTCTGGCCGTTGGTGTTGAAGATCTTCGCGCTCGGGAAGATCGAGTCCAGGCCGAACGTGCGGGCCTCGTCGGGGATGATCGGGACCAGGCGCGGCCCGATCTCCTTGTCCTTGATGAGGTCCTTGAACAGCCGCACGAGGGCCATCGTCGTGGCGACCTCCTGGTGCCCCGAGCCCTTCTTCAGCAGCTCGTAGGACTTCTCACCGGGGAGGGTCAGCGGCTTGTGCGTGGTGCGGCGCTCCGGCACGTACCCGCCGAGCGCGCGGCGGCGCTCCTGCAGGTACTGGATCGCCGGGTCGTCCTGGCCGGGGTGGTAGTACGGCGGCAGGTACGGGTTCGCGTCGATCTGCTCGTCCGTGATCGGGATGTGCAGCGAGTCGCGCAGCGTCTTGAGCTCGTCGGCCTTGAGCTTCTTCATCTGGTGCGTGGCGTTGCGCCCGGCGAAGCCCGAGCCCAGGCCGTAGCCCTTGATGGTGTGCGCGAGGATGACGGTCGGCTGGCCGGTGTGCTCCCGCGCCGCCTTGTAGGCCGCGAAGATCTTGCGGTAGTCGTGGCCGCCGCGCTTGAGCGCCCAGATCTCGTCGTCCGTCATGCGCTCGACGAGGGCCTTGGTGCGCGGGTCGCGCCCGAAGAAGTTCTCCCGGATGAACGCGCCGTTCTCGGCCCGGTACGTCTGGAAGTCGCCGTCCGGCGTCGTGTTCATCAGGTGCACCAGGGCGCGGTCCTTGTCCGCGTTGAGCAGGGCGTCCCACTCGCGGCCCCAGATGACCTTGATGACGTTCCAGCCGGCGCCGCGGAACTGCGCCTCGAGCTCCTGGATGATCTTGCCGTTGCCGCGCACCGGGCCGTCGAGCCGCTGCAGGTTGCAGTTGACGACGAACGTCAGGTTGTCGAGGCCCTGCTGCGCCGCGTGCTGCAGCATGCCGCGGGACTCCGGCTCGTCCATCTCGCCGTCGCCGAGGAACGCCCAGACGTCCTGCTGGCTGGTGTCCTTGATGCCCCGCAGGTGCAGGTACTTGTTGGTCCACGCCTGGTAGATCGCGGAGGACGGGCCGAGGCCCATCGACACGGTCGGGAACTCCCAGAAGTCCGGCATCAGCCGCGGGTGCGGGTACGACGGCAGGCCGCCGCCCGGGTGCGACACCTCCTGGCGGAAGCCGTCGAGCTGGTGCTCGGTCAGCCGGCCCTCGAGGAACGCGCGGGAGTAGACGCCGGGGGAGGCGTGACCCTGGAAGTAGACCTGGTCGCCGCCACCCGGGTGGTCCTTGCCGCGGAAGAAGTGGTTGAGGCCCACCTCGTACAGCGTCGCCACCGACGCGTAGGAGGAGATGTGCCCGCCGACCGCCACGCCCGGCCGCTGCGCGCGCGTCACCATGACGGCGGCGTTCCAGCGGTTCCAGGACCGGAACTTGCGCTCCAGCACCTCGTCACCGGGGAAGTACGGCTCCTCGTGCACGCCGATGGTGTTGACGTACGGGGTGTTGAGGTCGGCCGGGATGGCCACGTTCCGCTCGCGCGCCCGCTTCAGCATGCTGAGCAGGACGTACCGCGCCCGGGGACCGCCCTTGTCGTCGATGAGCCCGTCGATGGACTCGACCCACTCGGAGGTCTCCTCGGGGTCCACGTCCGGTACCTGGCTCAGCAGGCCGTTGATGAGCGGCCCGCGCTCGTCCTTCGAAGCCACCAGTGCTCCTCGCCTCTCCACGCGGGGGCCGGTCGGCCCCGGTGCGCATCTCGGCCCGCCGGTGTGCGCGCGACGTTCGGTGCGCCTCGCCACCGGGCGGGTAGTAGGACCATTGTCCGCCCCCCGGGAGGTGAAAGTCTCCCCGTCCACACCCCGGGTTGCGTGACGTCCGTGACAATCGTGCCTGACCAGGCCCGCCGACGTGGCGCCGGTCACCTCACGTCGTCCCCAGGGCGGCGCGCCGGGGTTGCCAGGCGCGGCGGCGGTGCGGTGGGCTACCGTTCGGTGATCGAACGGCAGGCCGCCGCTCCCACGGGACGGCGGCCCGGACGGAAGGAACGGGTCGGGACGTGGCATCCAGCACGGACGACGCCTCCCAGGGGGCGGGTCGTCTCGGGTTCACCTCGGGGCAGGTGGTCCAGGAGTTCGGGTACGACGACGACGTCGACGAGGACCTGCGCTCCGGACTGGAGGACATCACCGGCGCCGAGCTGGTCGACGAGGACTACGACGACGTGGTCGACGGCGTGGTCATCTGGTTCCGCGACGAGGACGGCGACCTCGCCGACACCCTCATGGACGCCATGACCGTCCTGGACGACGGCGGCGTCATGTGGGTGCTCACGCCGAAGCCCGGGCGCGGCGGCCACGTCGGCCACGACGACATCGAGGAGGCCGCCACCACGGCCGGCCTGCACGCGACCAGCACGTTCTCCATCGCGGGGGACTGGTCCGCCACCCGGCTGGGCAGCCGCGGCCGCGGTCGCTGACGTCGTGACCGGCGGTCCGCTCCCCGAGGGCGCGGTCGCGCCGGTCGTCACGCTGCCCGACACCCACGGCGCGTCCGTGACCGTGGGCGGGCCGGCTGCGTCGGCGACCCTGCTGGTCTTCGTGCCGTTCGCGTTCTCGCGCACCTGCACGGCGGAGCTGACGGAGCTGCAGGACGGGCTCGAGGAGCTGCGCGGCGCGGGCGTGCGCGTGCTCGCGGCGTCCTGCGACCCGGTGTTCGCGCTGCGCGCCTGGGCCGAGCAGGACGGGTACCGGTTCGACCTGCTGTCGGACTTCTGGCCGCACGGCGCCGCCGCCCGCGCGTACGGGGTGTTCGACGACGCGCAGGGCTTGGCGCGGCGCGGGTCGTTCCTGCTCGACGCCGACGGGGTGGTGCGGTGGACGCTCGTGCACCCCGGCGGGCGGGCGCGGCCGTTCGCGGCGTACCGCGAGGCGCTCGCGGGGCTCTGACCCGCGCCGGGGGCGTGCGGCGGGCGGCGCGCCGGAGGGGCGCGGCGAGAGGCCACCTCCCCGCGTGCCCGGTCGCGCGCGACGCCCGGCTGCTGGCCTCTCGGCGCCGTCGGCCGTTGGGGCGGCCGCCGGGGAGGGTCGTCGAGGACGGCACCGGTAGGCTGACGCACCGCACACGAGGGGCCTGTAGCTCAGTTGGTCAGAGCGCCGCGCTTACACCGCGGAGGTCGCCGGTTCGAGACCGGCCGGGCCCACCGACCGACCGACCTACCGCCCGCCCCCTCCCACCCAATCCCGGACGGCTCGCTCGTCACGACCCGGCGTCGGCTCACTCGTGTACGTCGATCCCCCAGGTCAGGGCAAGGGACGCACGTCCCGGTTCGGGATCGTCCCGTCTTGCCCCGAATTGCCCGGGCGGGTCGCGTGGCAATCGGGTGATGTCGCAGGACGCTGCCTGGTTTGTCCCTGAAGTATGCCTGTGGCAACCCTGTACGACGCTAGCGTCTGAGCCGCCCGCAGCGCCGTGACCTGCGCGGGCGTCCCTCCGCGCTTCCTCAGGAGCCTCTCCATGTCCTCCTCCGGACCCCAGTACCCCGTCGTCGAGCCCGCCCCCGACCCGGCCGCACCTGCGGCGCCGGCGGCGCAACCCGTTCCCGGCCCCACCGCCCCGGGACCCCTGCCCACCGCCCTCCGCGCGCTGCGCGCCGTCCTCGCCGGCATCTGGCAGGGCGACCCGGTCACCTCGCTGCGGATCGCCGCGCACCACAGCGCCCGCAGCCTCCTGCTGTGGTGGCTGGTCCTGCTCACCAACGGGGTCCTCGCGGGGATGCTCGTCGCGTCGTTCGTCGCGAAGTCCGCCCAGGGCGCCGCGTCGGTGACGAACAGCCTGCTCGACCCCTTCACCGGCGGGTACACCTCGTCGTACGTCGACGACGCGTTCTCCGTCCCGGTCTCCACGCTGCTCGGCGTGATCGTGACGGTCGCACTCCTGGTCGTCGCGGTCCTCGTGCTGCGGACGGTGACGGTGTTCTGGACGTTCGGGGTGCGCGGTGCCCGGGGCCGCTTCCGGGACGCGGCGGCCGTGGTCGCGACCTCCGCGTCGGCCACGCCCGTGCTCCTGGCCGCCGCCTGGGTGCTCTCGCTGATCCCCGGGGCCGGTGGCGCCCTGCTCGCGCTGGCCGTGCTCGCGGTCGGCGGACTGGGGCTGGCCGTGGTCTCCGAGGCCCTCGTGTACATCGGGCTGAACCGCACGGTGCGGTTCACGAAGAGCCCGCTCGTCCCGCACGCGTCGCTGACCGTCGCCCACGTGGCGCTGTGCATGACGCTGTTCGGGATCGCCAACGTCGTCGCGCTCGCGTCGCTGCTCGGATGAGCGCCCTCCCGGCGACGGCGCGCGCCCGTTCGCGCCGCAGGACGCCTGTGCTGGCGGTGCTGGTCGTCGCGCTGGTCGCGGTCCTGTCCGCGTGCGGCGCACGGGTCGACACCGTGTTCACGCTCGACGACGGCCCGTCGGGGTCGCGCGTGATGACCCTGACGCTGTCGCGGTCCGACCTGGACCAGTACGTCAGCGGCGGGGTGGCGGCGCTCGAGGCCAGCATCCAGAACCACAAGCCGGCGGAGCTCGACTACGCGGGCACCACCGTGACCGAGGAGGCCGCGACCGCGACGTTCACCCTGACCTTCGACTCGGCGGACGCCTACCGTGAGAAGGTCGCCGCGGTGCTCGCGGCCGGCGGGCGGACCGAGCCGCCGACCATCGGCCTGACCACCGAGGACTCGCTGTTCCTGCGGGGTGCGGCGATCGAGGAGGACTTCACGTCGCTCGAGCTGCTGCAGTGGCTGGCCGACGGGTTGGTCGCGGACGGGACCGTGTCCGCGGACAACGAGGGCAACATCCTGGAGTCCGGCGACACCCAGGTCGTGTACCGCGGCGAGACCACGTCCGCCTACCAGCCGATCTCGTTCGCGGACATCACCGACAACGGCGTGACGCAGGTGCAGCTCACCACGTGGCTCGGCGGTGACGGCGGGTACCGGCGGGCGGTGGACATCCGGATGCCGGAAGCCGCGTACGCGTCGGACCCCGAGGCGTTCGACGCGTACGTCGCCGGGGTCGTCCCGGACGGCGGGGAGCTGACTGTCGCCGACTCCGACGGCTCGTCGTACGGCTGGGTCGTGACGTTCGCCGCGGACGACGCCGCCACGCTCGCGACCATGACCGACCAGGTGCTCGGGTCGGACGGGACCGAGTTCTCGGTCACCGAGGAGCAGGACGCCCAGAACCCCACCCGGCGGCACACCGAGGTCGTCGACGTCGTCAGCTGCGACGCGATCTGCTCGCCCGAGGCGGCCCCGGTGGTGAGCACCCTCGTCGCCCCGTCCGGGTGGGAGGTCGGCAGCACCTCCGCCGACGCGACGGTCGAGGTGACCGACGAGGGCGTGGCGGTCACGCACCGGCCGACGTCGACGCCGGTGGCGTTCGACCACGCGATCCCGTTCGAGTCGATCCACGTCTCGACCACGATCGGGTTCGACCGGTCCGTCGAGCAGACGCTCACGTTCGACGTCTCCGACGAGGACGTCGCGGCGGCGGGCGACGGGTTCGAGCGTCTGCTCACCCCCGCGGACGGCGCCGGCGAGCTCACGACCAGCAGCGCGGACGGCACGACGAGCTACGTGCTGGTGTTCAGCGCGCAGGACGTGGACGACTACAACACCCAGATCTCGTCGCTCTCGCCAGGGGCCACTCTCGACCTGTCCCCGGCCGAGGGCGACGGGTTCTGGTGGTCGCGGTACCGGGTGCACCTCGACCTGGATCTCGCGGGGTCGGTGGCCTCCGGAGGGGTCGCGAGCCCGATCAGCTACGAGACCCGGGTGCCGTTCGGCTACACGATCTCCGAGCGGGACTCCGCGGTCGGGGACGCGGGCACCGTCGACGGCCGGGTCGCGACCGCCGTCGGGCTGGGCGCCTCGGACCCGGTCTCCTCGATCGCCGTCTCCGGTCCGACGCTCGCGGTGCTGATCCTGGTCGGCGTGCTGCTGGTGCTGGGGCTCGTGGTCGTGGTGGCGCTCGTGGTCTTCCGGCAGCGCGTCGGTGCGTGGATCGACGTGCGGGTCGCACGGCGTGCGGAGAAGGCCGCCGCACGCGCGGCCGCCGCACCGGCGGCGGAGCTGCCGGTGCTCGTCGGTGGTCCGCGCGGCGACACTGCGGGGCAGCCCGGCACGGGAGAGCAGCACGCGGGGCCGCCGGTGCTGGTGGGCCCCGCGGCGGAGCAGTTCAGCGAGGCCGACCTGGTGTAGGGCGCCCGAGCGCGCGTGCGGCGGGTCCCGGTGCATGGCCGGGGCCCGCCGCACGGACGTCCGGCGCCCGACCGGCGGGAGCCGGTGCGAGACGCTCCGGGCCACCGTCACCGGCTGGGCACCCCGTCGCCCCGGGTGCTCGCGGCGGGCGCGGGCGTCCACGCCTGTCGCGGTCCCGTGGGGGGCGTGCTGCTGCTCGCGCGGCGGGCGTGGCGCGCCCGGTCCTGACGCGTTCGCCACGGCCGATCCCCACCGGGCCGGGTGCGTGTCATGACGTCGTGACACGCACCTCCGCCCACGTCCGCCCGAGCAGCCGCGCGAGACTCCCGGCCTCGGCGGTCAGCGCGTCGTGCGGCGGCGACCCCGCCTCCGCGAACCACGTCACGTCGAGCACGTCCGGCCGGGCGGTCCAGGTGCCGGTGACGACGCCGCCGCGCAGCACCAGCGCCGCCCCGCGGGTCACGCCCGCCCGGCGCTCCGGCGGGACGACACGGGTGTCCGAGGTCCCGGGGCCCAGCACCCACTGGTCGTGCCCCGCCAGCAGCGTCACGGTGTCCGACGGCTCGGCCGCCTCGACCTCGGCGACGTGCTCGCGCAGCAGCAGCGCGGGCCCGCCGTCCAGGTCGACCTCCGTGGCGGCGTCGCGCAGCACGTCGTCCGTCCAGCGCTCCACCCGAGCGCGTCCCGCGCTGAGACCGTCCGCGAGCCAGTAGCGCAGGTTCGCCCGCGTGGCCGGGCCGTACGCCCCGAGGTACGCGACCACCGCGCGGCGGCCGGCGTCGTCCAGCTCGGGCAGCCCGCCCCACGCCGGGCTCGCCGACGGGGACGCGATCGTCGGTGTCCCGTCCACGACCGGCCCGAAGCACAGCTCGCCGTGCCACGCGATCGGCTTGAGCAGGGTCATGCTCGGGTGCAGCAGCGGCCCCCGCAGGTGTGCGAACCGCGGGGCGGCGGCGACGGCGTCCGCGAACGCCTCCCGGGTGAGGGGGCCGTCGACGAGCGCCGCGTGCACGGCGTCGAGCAGCGCCGGCCAGTCCTCCGGTGCCAGGTCGTAGTGCTCCTGCCAGGACCGCAGCGCCCACTGCCGGCTCGCGGTGCGCACGCGCAGGTACACGCCGGCGTCGGCGGCCGCGAGCAGGTGCGACGAGCCCCGGAAGGCGAACGTGCGCAGGAGGTCGCCGTCGCGCACCGCGTCCGCGACGGCGCCGGGCACCGGGTCGGCGAGCCGCCGACGGACGGCGAGCTCGGCGTCGCCGGACCACCCAGGGACGGCGCCCAGCCGGCGCACGACGTCCACGGCGGACGCCGCACCGGACACCAGGTGCTGCCGGTGCAGGCGCCACGCCAGCGCCTGCGCGGACGTGATCGTCATGCGCAGCACCGTAGGCGCGGGGTCCGACACCGCGAGGACCGTGAGCGCACGCCCGGGGCGACGCGGGAACGCGACGACACAGGCCCCGGAACCGCCGGACCCGCCACCCCCTGCGTCGCTACGGTGGGGCCATGTCGCGACGTTCCGGTGGTCAGGTCCTCGTCGGTGCCCTGCTCGTGCTCGCCGGCGCGGTGCTGCTGCTCGACCGGCTCGACGTCCTGCGGGCGTCGAACGTGTGGTCGGTGCTCGTGCCGACGGCCGTGGTCGCGGTCGGCGCCGCCGCCCTGGCGCTCGTGACGCGGGCGTGGTTCGGGCCGGTGATCGTCATCGCCGCCGGTGGGCTCTGGCTGCTCGACGCCCTGGACGTCGTGCAGGAGAGCCCGTGGACCTTCGCGCTCCCGGTGGCGGTCGCCGTCCTGGGGCTGTCGATCCTGCTGGCGTCGACCGCCGGGGGCGACGACGCGGACCGGGTGCGGCTGTTCGTGTTCTTCTGGGGCGGGGACCGTCGGTCGCTGTCCCAGCAGTTCCGGTCGGCGTCGCTCACGGCGGTGTTCGGCGGCATCGACCTCGACCTGCGGGCCGCGGCCGTCCAGGGCCGGGCGCGCGTCGACATCTTCACCATGTTCGGCGGCGTCGAGATCAAGGTGCCGCCGACCTGGCGGGTGCAGATGGTGACGCTGCCCGTCTTCGGCGGCACGGACGACAAGACCGTGGCGCCGCTCGCGCCCGACGCGCCGGTGCTGGAGGTGCACGCGGTCACGATCTTCGGCGGCGCGACCCTCAAGCACGGCAAGCCGCTCGCGCAGCAGCCGTTCGACGCCGCGACGCAGCCGCCGTACGGCACCCCGGGGGTGCCGCCCTCGGACCGGCCGGGCCAGCCGTACGCCTGACGCGCGCCGCGGGGGCACCGGGCGGTCCGACACGTGCCCGGCGGCGTGGCCGACCACGATCCCGGCGGCGCCACGGCCGGGCGCCCGCCGGGCGGTGCGCCGGGCTCAGCTCGGCCCGCGCATCATCCCCGTGGCCATCCACGTGCCGGACGTCGGCTCGTACACCCGGCGGTCCGCGCCGCAGCGCGCGCACACCTCGGTGACCGCCTCCGGCCCGCCCTGGTCGGGGTTGCGCTCGACGAGCCACGCATGCCGTCCGAACCGGCACCTCAGAGATCGCATGGCTGCCCCCTTCACGTCGTCGTGGTCCGGCCAGCGTCCCGCCTCGTGTCGGCGCCGGTCAAGGACCCGTCACCCGGCCGCGCGGGCCGGGACCGAGGCGGCGATCCCGGCGGCCCAGCCCGGAGCGCGCCGTCCGGGCGGCGGGGCGAGCGGGGCGGGGTCCACGCCGGCGGCCGCGAGCAGCCACGCGACGACGGAGTTCGAGTTCCACATGTCGCCGCAGCGCAGGGCGTCGCGACCCCACACGTGCCGCGGCACCGCCGGGGCGGCGGCGAGCAGGGCGCGGACGGGCGCCTCCCCGGACGCGACGGTGCGGCGCTCGACGGCCCACGCGAGGTCGGGCACCGTGCCGCCGCGCCAGCACCGGACCTCGTAGCGGAACCACCTGCTGCGCCCCAGGACCCGCGCGCCGACCGGCCCCTGCGCCACGACGCCGCGGTCGCCGGGCGGCTGGCCCCAGACGGGGGTCACCTCCACGACGGTGGTGCCGCGGTCGTGCGTCAGCAGCAGCGCCGCGTGCACCAGCGCGCACGGCGCCCGGTGGTCCCGGCGCGCGAGCAGCGCCTCGTACGCGCGACCGCTCACGCGGACGACGGGGGAGCCACCCGCGCCGAGCGGGATCCACGCGAGCTCGATGGCGGGGTCGTCCACCCCTCCATCCCGCCACACGCCGCCCGGCGCGCGCCACGGACCCAGGGCCCAGGGCGCCGGCGGCGGCACGGGTGCGCCGGGCGGCCAGGCGCCGCCGGCGGCCCGGCGCGCTCACTCCCCGGGGTGCACGGGCTCCACCAGCTCCGGGCCGTCGTTCGCGACGTTCCCCACCGCGCGCCCGACCTCGCGCGGCGTCAGGTGCGGCTCGGGGACGTGGACGAGCATCGCGCCGACCTCGTCCGCCGCGGTGGTCGACGGGTCCAGCCAGTCGTCCCACAGCGGGCGGGGGAGCAGCACGGGGCAGCGGTCGTGGATGTGCCCGAGGGTGTCGGCCGCGGGCCGCGTGATGATGGTGACGGACCACAGCCAGCGGTCGGGGTCGTCGTCCGCCTTGGTGTGGTCCCGCCACAGCTCGTACAGCCCGGCGGCCGCGAGGGGCTCGGCCCCGTGCAGGAAGTACGGCGTCTTCGGGCCGCGCTCGTGCGCCTGCCACTCGTAGTACCCGTCCATCGGCACGAGCGCCCGCCGGCGCGCGGCGGCCTTCCGGAACGCCGGCTTCTCCAGGACCGTCTCGGAGCGCGCGTTGATCATGCGGGAGCCGATCGACACGTCCTTCGCCCACGACGGCACCAGGCCCCAGCGGGCGGTGCGCAGCTGGCGCTGCGGCCGGTCGTCCTCGACGCGCTCGAGCACCACGGGGACGTCCTGCGTCGGCGCGACGTTCCAGGACGGGCCGCGGTGCTCGCCGAGGATCCTGTCGACGGCGAGGTCGCGCTCGAGCTGGTCGGCGGCGCGGGTCTGCGCGTAGCGGCCACACATGGGGCCAGTGTGCGGCCCGCCACCGACACGCGGCCACCGCACCGGTCGTAGGCTGCGGTCGTGCGCGCGACCCTCATCCACGGCCCCCACGACGTCCGCCTCGAGCAGGTCCCCGACCCGACGCTGCAGCGCCCCACCGACGCCCTCGTGCGCGTCGTCGCGGCCTGCGTGTGCGGCTCCGACCTGTGGCCCTACCGGGGTGTCCGCCCGACGCGCGAGCCGCGCCGCATCGGGCACGAGTTCGTCGGCGTGGTCGAGGAGGTCGGCGCGGACGTCCGGACCCTGCGGCCCGGGCAGTTCGTGGTCGCGCCGTTCATGGTCTCGGACAACACCTGCGTGCACTGCCGCAACGGCGTGCACACGTCGTGCGAGCGGTCGAGCGGCTGGGGCGGGCCGGACGCCGAGGGCGTGTTCACGGACGCGGGCCAGGGCGAGTACGTCCGCGTGCCGCTCGCCGACGGCACCCTCGTCGCGATGCCCGACCACCCGGACGCCGACCTGCTGCCCAGCGTCCTGGCGCTGACCGACGTGATGGGCACGGGGCACCACGCGGCCCTGTCGGCGGGCGTGCGGCCCGGCTCGACGGTCGCGGTGGTCGGGGACGGCGCGGTCGGCCTGTGCGCCGTGCTCGCGGCGCGCCGGCTCGGTGCGGAGCGGGTGGTCGCGATGTCCCGGCACGCCCCGCGGCAGGCGCTGGCGCGCGAGTTCGGCGCGACCGACGTGGTCGCGGAGCGCGGCGACGAGGGCGCGGCGGCGGTCCTGGACCTGCTCGGCGGCGTGGGCCCGGACCAGGTGCTCGAGTGCGTCGGGACCAAGGAGTCCATGCAGCAGGCGCTCGACACGGCGCGGCCGGGCGGGCGCATCGGGTTCGTCGGCGTCCCCGCCGGCGGACCGGAGCTGCCCGTGCAGCAGATGTTCGGGACCAACGTCGGCGTCTGCGGCGGTGTCGCACCGGTGCGCGCGCACCTCGAGGAGCTCGCGCGCGACGTCTGGTCCGGGGCGATCACGCCGGGGAGGGTCTTCGACCTGGTGCTCCCGCTGGACCAGGTGGCCGAGGGCTACGCGGCGATGGACGAGCGGCGCGCGATCAAGTCGATGCTGCTGCCCTGACCCGCCCTGGGGACCACGCGCCGCGGGCCCGCGTCCGCGGGTAGGTTCGGCGACGTGGACCAGCCCGAGCACGACAGCCCTCCCACCCCGACCTCCGGCGCCGCGAGCGCGCCCGTCGCGACGCTCGCCGACGTCGTGCGGCTGCTGGAGCGCCGGTACCCGCCGGGCTCCGCCGAGTCCTGGGACCGCGTCGGCCTCGTCACCGGCGACCCCGACCAGCCGGTGCGCAAGGTGCTGCTGGCGGTCGACCCGGTCGCGGCGGTCGTCGACGAGGCCGTCGCGTGGGGTGCGGACCTCGTCGTCGTGCACCACCCGCTGCTGCTGCGCGGCGTGCACTCCGTCGCGGCGACCACCGCGAAGGGCGCGCTGCTGCACCGGCTGATCCGCGCCGGCATCGCGCTGTACGCCGCGCACACCAACGCGGACGCGGCGGTCGGCGGGGTCGCGGACGAGCTCGCCCGGCTGCTGGGCCTCCAGGACGCGCGCCCGCTGGTCCCCGCGCCGGCGCAGGCGCTGGACAAGCACGTCGTCTTCGTCCCCGCGGCCGACGCGGAGCGGCTCGTGGACGCGCTGGCCGCCGCGGGCGCCGGCGCGCTGGGGGAGTACCGCCGGTGCGCGTGGACCGCCACCGGCGAGGGGACGTTCACGCCGACCGAGGGGGCGTCGCCCACGATCGGCCGGGTGGGCGAGGCCGCGCACGTCGTCGAGGCGCGTGTCGAGATGGTCGCCCCGCGCCGGTCGCGGGCGGCCGTCGTGGCGGCGATGCGGGCCGCCCACCCGTACGAGGAGCCGGCGTTCGACGTGCTGGAGCTCGCGCGCCGGGACGGCGCCACCGGCACGGGGCGCGTCGGGCACCTCCCCGAGCCGCTCACGCTGCACCGGTTCGCCGAGCGCGTCGCCGCGGCGCTGCCCGCCACCGTCCAGGGCATCCGCTACGCCGGGCCGCGCGACGCGACGGTCCGCACGGTCGCCGTCGTCGGCGGCGCGGGCGACTCGCTGTTCGACGCGGTGCGCGAGTCCGGCGCCGACGTCTACGTCACCGCCGACCTGCGCCACCACCCCGCGTCCGAGCTGCGCGAGCAGGCCGAGTTCGCCGCCCGCGGCGCCGCCGCCAGCCCGCCGTACCTCGTCGACGCCGCGCACTTCGCGTCGGAGTGGCCGTGGCTGCCCGGGGCGGAGCGTGACCTGCGCGCCGACCTGGCCGCGCACGGCACTACGGTGGACACGCGCGTCAGCACCGTGCGCACCGACCCGTGGACCGGCCGCGTCCCGGCGGACCCCCGCAGCACCGACCCGTCGGAAGGACACCACCCGTGACCAAGGCGACCCCGCAGGACCAGAAGCGGCTGCTCGACCTCCAGGCGCTCGACACCCGGCTCGACCAGATCGCGCACAAGCGGGCCGCGCTGATGAAGCACGCGAGGATCGCCGAGCTCGACGCCCAGCTCGCCGACCTGGACACCGCCATCGCCGCGTCCCGCACCGCCGTCGGCGACATCCGCCGCGAGGTCACCAAGGCCGAGGCGGACGTCCAGCAGGTGCGCGACCGCGCCGCACGGGACCAGGCCCGGCTCGACTCCGGCGCGGGCTCCGCGAAGGACCTCCAGGCGCTGCAGAGCGAGCTGGCGTCGCTGGCCCGCCGCCAGGGCGACCTGGAGGACGTCGAGCTGGAGGCGATGGAGCGGCTCGAGGCCCACGAGGCGGCGCTCGGCGAGCTCACCACCGCCCACGCCGCGCTGCTCAACGAGCGGGCCGGGGTCGCCGCCGAGCGGGACGCCGAGGTCGAGGTGCTCGACCAGCAGGCCGTGCAGGTGCGGGCCGAGCGCGACGCGATGGCCGCGCCCCTGGAGGAGCGGCTGATCCAGCTGTACGACCGGCTGCGCTCGCGGCTCGGCGGGGTCGCCGTGGCCGCGCTGCGCCGGGGCCGGTCCGAGGGCAGCGGCCTGCCGGTCCCCGCCACCGAGCTGGCCAAGATCAAGGCGACGCCCGAGGACGAGATCGTGTACTGCGAGGACTCCGGCCGCATCCTCGTGCGCGGCGAGGACGCGTACTGATGGCGGCCGACGGACCGGGCCCGGGCAGCACGTCCGCGCCGCTGGAGCCCGGGGCCGGCAGCCCCGCGCCGTCGCGGCGGCCCGTCCGGCCGTCCGGCGCCGGCGTGCGGTTCGACGACGCGCTGCCGACGACGGTCATCCTCGTCCGGCACGGCGAGACCGAGATGACGGTCTCGCGCGGGTACTCCGGCTCGTCGGAGCCCGGCCCGTCGCTGACGGACCGCGGCCGGGAGCAGGCTGCAGCGGCGGGGGAGCTGGTCTGCCGCGTCGGTCACGACCTGTGGGGCGACATCCCGTTCCCCACCGAGCTGATCGCCTCGCCGATGGTCCGGACGCAGGAGACGGCGGCCGTGATCGGGCGGAAGCTCGGCCTCACGCCGCGGGTCGACGCCGCGTTCCAGGAGGCCGACTTCGGTGCCTGGCAGGGGCTCACCGCCGAGCAGATCGAGGAGCGCTGGCCCGGGCAGCTCGAGCCGTGGCACACCCGCGCGGACGTGCGGCCCGAGGGCGGCGAGTCCATCGCGGACGTCGGGCGGCGCATCGGCGCGGGGCTCGACGGGCTGCTCGCCGCGGGCACCGACCGGACCGTCGTGGTCGTCTCGCACGCCGTGGCGATCCGCGCGGCGCTCGGTCGCACCATGGGCGCGCAGCCCGGCTCGTGGAGCCAGCTCCGCGTCGCCCCGGCGTCCGTGAGCATCATCCGGCTGTTCGAGGACAAGCGGGACGAGGTCGCCGTGGCCGGTGCGCCGAGCGAGGGGTGGACCGGGCGGGGCTGAGCCGGGCGCTCCCTGCGCGCCGCGTCAGGCGACGACGAGCGACAGCGTCGCCGCGCCCGTCGCCGGCGCGTCCAGCTCCACCGCGAGCAGCTCGGTCCCGACCAGCTCGGACGCCGCCCGGGCGAGCTCCTGGGCCGTCCGTGGCTCGCGCCCGCGGCGCGTGACCAGGTGGCGGGTCAGCACCCCGCGGGTGTGCTTCGCGTGGTGCGACACCACCGACCGCCGTCCCGCCACCTCACGCAGCACCCGCACCTGCACCCACGTCGACTGGTGGTCCCGCGCCGGGCGCCACGCCGCGAGGTACGTCGCCGACCGGCAGTCCACGACCAGCTCCCCGGACGCCGCGCGCGGGTCCAGCACCCCCCGAAGCGGCTCCCGCCAGGTCGCCGCGAGCGGCCCGGCGCCGGGCAGGTCGACGCCCATCGACAACCGGTACGCCGGGATCGGGTCCTCCGGGCCGACCAGCCCCCACAACCCCGACACCACCCGGACCGACGCGGCCGCGCGCCGCCGCGCCGCGGGCGTCAGCCGGTCCAGCCCCGCCGCCGCGTACAGCACGCCGGTGTACACCCGCTTCGCCGCCGCCGTCGGAGCCTCCCGCAGGGCGGTGTTGCGGGCGACCTCGTCCGCGATCCCCGCACCCACGCCCAGCACCTCCGCCGCGTCCGGCCGCGCGCTCACCGCGACCAGCGCGTCCAGCACCCGCTCCCGCACCGGCGTCAGCACCGGCTCCGACAGGGCGGACAGGTCCAGGCGGTCGCCCCGCACGGGAGCGGTCTTGCCCTCGGAGGGCGGCAGGAGGATCAGCACGCCCCGCACTGTAGGCGGCGCTCGGCGGGTCCGCGGACCGGGTAGGCTGGGGCCGCGGATGAGCTGGCCAGGCGGCCGCGTCGAGCCGGAAGGCTCGCCGAGGAACGTCCGGGCTCCACAGGGCAGGGTGGTGGGTAACACCCACCCGGGGTGACCCGCGGGACAGTGCCACAGAGAACAGACCGCCCCCGCACGACCTCCGGGCCGTGAGGGGGTAAGGGTGAAACGGTGGTGTAAGAGACCACCAGCGTGCCGGGTGACCGGCACGGCTCGGTAAACCCCACCCGGAGCAAGGCCAGACAGGGAGCGTTCGAGGGCTGCCCGCCCGAGCTCCCGGGTAGGCCGCTGGAGGCGCACGGCGACGTGCGTCGTAGATGGATGGCCGCCACCCGTGCGGGGGCAACCGCGCACGGGGACAGAACCCGGCGTACCGGCCAGCTCATCCGCACCGTCCGGTCGCCGACCCGCGCGCCGACCGTGGCAGCCGTCGGGTCGGCGCTCAACCCGACCGGACGCGCCGGAACACGCACGCCCACGCGACGACTCTGCGATGATGGCGGGATGGAGCGGCGAGGCACGGGACGACCGTGGGCGATCACCCTCGCGGTCGTCCTGCTGCTCGCGATCGGGTGGGCGGTGGCCCCGACGATCACGCTCGTCGTCGGCGTCGTGGCGGCGGCGCTCGCGGTTCCCGTCGGCATCGTCCTGGTCGCGACGGTGGCGTTGTCGCGGCGCTGACCGGCCGACCGTCCGCGGCGCTGCGCGGGCGGCCCTCCGTCCCAGGGAGCGCCGTCGTCGCCTCGCACATCCGCCTCGCCCGGGCGCGGGCGCGGTCGGCGACGGCGCAGGAGGGCGTGGTGTCTCCGCGTCGCCGCTGCCCGTGTCATCCGACCCTCCGGAGCCGTGGGAGACTCCTCTCCCCGACTGGAGGTGCCCCGTGCCCGAGATGGACGACCGCGACGAGACGTTCGCGTTCCTGGACGCGTTCGCCCGCCAGGCCGCGGAGCGCGTCGGGGTGCCGACGGAGTGCAGCATCATCCTGCGGCAGCACGACCTGCTGCAGTACGTCGCGAGCAGCGGCGAGCGGGCCGCGGAGTGCGACCGGGTGGAGGTCGAGGAGGCCGACGGGCCCTGCGTGTCGGCCCTGCAGCAGCTGCGCGGGGAGCTGGTGCTGGACATCGCCGCGGACGAGCGCTGGCCGGCGTGGCGGACGGTCGCGCTCGAGCGGGGCTTCCGGTCGGCGGCGGCGCTGCCCGCGCTGGTGGACGCCGAGTCGACGCTCGCGCTGAACCTCTACGCGGACGTCGTGGACCCGTGGGACCGGGAGACGCTGGTCGCGATGGACCGGTTCACGCAGGAGATCGCGGAGGCCGTGCGGACCCGGGGCCTCGTGCTCCCCGTGCAGGAGCCCGACCGCCTGCCCTGACCGGGACGCCCGGTGACGCCCGGTGCGGCGTCCCGGACGGCGACCCCGTCAGTACGCCCCGAACACCTGCACGCCGTAGTACCGGTTGCCGATCTTCACCGCGCCGATGCCGATGCGGTTGTACGACGCGTGGAGCATGTTCGCGCGGTGCGGCGCTGAGTTCTGCCACTGGGTGTAGAGCCGGTCACCGCTCGTGGAGTTCATCGCGATGTTCTCGCCCGCCATGCGCCAGCCGGACGGGATCTGCCGGGAGAAGCTCGGGTTGTGGCGGAAGTCGCCCGTGGCCGCCATGCGGGTGGCCCACGCGGCGGCCACGGCGTCCATCTTCGCGCTGCGGACCAGCGGGCGCTTGCCGGCTCCGGAGCGCAGCGCGTTGGTGCGCTGGAGGATGGTCTTCTCGGACGCGTCGGCGTTGGTGACGGGGGGCTTCGTCGCGGCGGGCACGGCCGTCACCGCCGGGGCCGTGGCGGCGACCGCGGGCAGGGCGGCCGCGGGGCCGGTGGCCGCGAGCAGGCCCGCGAGGGCGAGGGTGCTGGTGAGCCGCAGGCGCTGGCGCAACGGGGGTCCTCCCGGGACGGCGGTCGCACGACCGGGCGGTCGCCGGCGGTCGGGGTCTGCTGGGGCGGTGCGGTGGGACGTGCCGGCGTGGTGCGCCCGGCGGGGGCTGCCGCCGAGCGGCCGGCCCGCCCGGATCGTAGCCTGGGCTGACCGGCCCGACGAAGGAGCTGTGATGACCGACACACTCTTCCGGATGACCCGGATCGCGGCGGACGAGGCGGCGGACGCCCGTGGCGTCGCGGAGCTCGCGGAGCGGCTCGCCCACGACCCGAGCGCGCGCTACGAGGGCGCCGTGCCGGACACCGTGGGAGCCGTCGAGCGCGGGGTGCTGTCGTGGGGCGCCCGTCCGGGCTCGCCGCGCGAGCACCACGCGGCCGTGACGCTGGAGCGCCTGTCCTGAGCGGGGCCGACGCCCGGCGGGCGCGCTGAGCAGTGGCCGCGGCCGGCCCGCGCGTGAGCCGCGCCCGCCGGCCTCAGCCCGCGCGTGAGCCGCGCCCTCCCGCGCACGCCCGCCGCCGCACGTCCGAGGCCGGCACCCACACCGCCCCCGTCATCACGCGCAGGTCGGCGATCCGCACCCGCACCAGCGTCCGCGTCCACTCCACGGCGACCGTGTCGAGCCGCTCGGCCCCGGTCGCCCAGCGCAGCGTGACGGTCACGGGGACGGGCCGGTCGACGTCGTGGTGCTCGCCGGGAGGCACGGGCAGCGCGTTCAGCAGGGGGACGGCGGCGCGGAGCAGGGACAGCCCGCCCGGCACGGTCTGCGCGAGGTCCACGGCGGCAGTGTCCGGCACGCGGTCCGGGGCGGCACGGCGGGGCGCCGCCGAGGTGCGGGTGAACTCCGGTGGCACCATGGGGACGCGCCACGACCACGACCGGAGGACCGCATGGGCAACGCCACCCACCTCGCTGCGACCGTGCACGTCGAGCCGATGACCGGCGACCACGCCGACGCCGTGCTGGCGGTGTTCGCCGAGGGGATCGCGACGGGTCACGCGACGTTCCAGGCGGAGCCCCCGACGTGGGAGGAGTTCGACACGGGCCACCGGGAGGACCTCCGGCTGGTCGCCGTCGACGGCTCCGGGTCCGTCCTGGGCTGGGTGGCCGCGAGCCCCGTGTCCGGGCGGTGCGTCTACGCGGGGGTCGTGGAGGTCTCGCTGTACGTCGCGTCGGCGGCCCGCGGGCGCGGTGTCGGGCGGCTGCTGATGGACGCGCTGCTGCAGGCCGCGGCGGCGGCCGGGGTCTGGACCGCGCAGTCCGGCGTGTTCCCCGAGAACGCCGCGAGCCTCGCTCTCCACGAGGCCGCCGGGTTCCGCGTGGTCGGGCGGCGCGAGCGGCTCGGGCTGATGTCCCACGGGCCGCTGGCGGGGCAGTGGCGGGACGTGCTGCTGCTCGAGAAGCGGCTGTAGCGCGAGGTCGGCGCCCGCCCACCCACCCGTCCGGCGGGTGCACCAGGGACGGAGGTCCCGGCGGCGCGCCGCAGCGGGACCCACCCTGGACCGGGCTGGAGAATCCCGGGCCTCGAGCGAGCAGGGGGCACCGATGACGACCGGACGGCGGCTGCCGCGCATCGCGGCACTGAGCGGACCCGAGGCGGGCCGCGCACGGCACCTGCTGGTGCACTCGCCGGTGCACGCCGGCGCGGACGCCGTGACGTGGACCCTGACGCTGCTCGCGGAGGATGACGTGCCGCTCGCGGAGAGCCGCACCTCGGCGCCGAACTACCCGCTCCCGCTGGAGGACATCGCCCAGGTGCACCTCGACGTCGTCGGCCTCAGCGCGACGGGGCGGTGGACGCCGGAGCCGAGCGAGGACGGCGCCCCCCGGTTCCGCACACCGGTGCGTCCCGCCGCTCTGCGGGACGACCCGGTCTGAGTCCCGGGCACCGGGCCGGATGCGACGGTGCCCCGCGCCCGGGGACCGGGGCGGGGCACCTGTCACGGCGCGGGGGTCAGTGCTTGAAGGCGTCCTTGACCTTCTCGCCGGCGTCCTTGAGGTCCGCCTTCGACTGGTCGGTCCGGCCCTCGGCCTCGAGACGCTCGTCGTCGCTCGCGCGGCCGGCGGCCTCCTTGGCCTTGCCGGACACCTTCTCCGCGGCGTTCGCGATCTTGTCGTCGAGTCCCATGAGATCCTCCTTGCGCTGCGGTGACCTGGCCCTTCGACGTTAAGCCGGGTCCGCTCCGCCCGCATCCCGAGCGGCGTCCTCCGCGGCGAGCAGCGCGGCGAGCTGTGACGGCGTGCTGCGCAGCAGGCAGAACTCGTTGCCCTCCGGGTCGGCGAGCACGTGCCAGGTGACGTCGGGGCCCTGACCGACGTCGACCGGGACGGCACCGAGGCGCAGCAGGCGGTCCAGCTCGGTGGCCTGGTCGGAGCCGTCCGGCGGCCGCAGGTCGACGTGCAGCCGGTTCTTGACCTGCTTGTCCTCGGGGACGCGGAGGAACAGCCACGCCGGCGTGGCGGCGTCCGGCGGCTCCAGCGCCACCTCGTCCTCGTCCTCGTCGACGCGCCAGCCCAGCACCTGCTGCCACCAGCGGGCGAGGGCGACCGGGTCGCGCGCGTCGATGCAGAGCTGGCTCACCACGAGTCCCATGCGGGGACGGTACGGCCGGGCCCCGGCCCGCGCACGTGGTGCGGGGGCCGGGGCGGGTGGCTCAGGAGGCGGCGGCGCCGGCCGCGGCCCGGGCGGCGCGGGAGGCGAGCGCCGCGGCACCGACGATGCCGGCGGCGTTGCGCAGCTGCGCGGGCACGATCGGGGCGCGCAGGTGCAGCAGCGGCAGGAACTTCTCGTGGTGCTTGCTGACGCCGCCGCCGACGACGATGAGGTCCGGCCAGAACAGGTCCTCGATGACGCCGAAGTAGCGCTGCAGCCGCTCGGCCCACTGCTCGAAGTCGAGGCCCTCGCGGTCGCGCGCCGCGTCCGAGGCACGGGTCTCGGCGTCGTGCCCGTCGATCTCGAGGTGCCCGAGCTCGAGGTTCGGCACGAGCACCCCGTCCACGACCATCGCGGTCCCGATGCCGGTGCCGAGCGTGCAGATGAACGTCACGCCGGACGTGGACCGCGCGGCGCCGTAGAGCGTCTCGGCGTACCCGGCGGCGTCGGCGTCGTTGACGGCGAGCACCGGGCGGCCGACCGCCTCGCCGAGCACGTGCTCGATGTTCGTGCCGATCCACGAGACGTCGACGTTGGCGGCGGACCGCGCGACGCCGTGCTGCACGACGGCCGGGAACGTCACGCCGACCGGGGTGTCGTCCGGCAGGTCGAACCGGCCGACCAGCTCGGCGACCGTCTGCGCCACGGCGGCGGGGGTCGCGGGCTGCGGGGTGGGGATGCGGACCCGGTCGGCGGCGAACTCGCCGGTCGTCAGGTCGACGGGGGCGCCCTTGATCCCCGAGCCGCCGATGTCGATGCCGAACGCCCTCGGGGCGTGGGAGGAGGTGTGCGCGCTCATGGGAGTGTGAGGATCTCCGCTCCGGTGTCGGTGACCAGCAGGGTGTGCTCGAACTGGGCGCTGCGGCGCAGGTCGGCGGTGACCACCGTCCACCCGTCGTCCCACGTCGTCCAGTCGGGGGTGCCGAGGTTGAGCATCGGCTCGATGGTGAAGACCATCCCGGGCTCGATGACCCGGTCGTACTGCGGGGCGGCGTCGTAGTGCGGGATGACCAGCCCGGAGTGGAACGCCTCGCCGACGCCGTGCCCGGTGTAGTCGCGCACCACGCCGTACCCGAAGCGGGCCGCGTACTTCTCGATGACGCGGCCGATGACGTTGACCTCGCGCCCGGGGCGGACGGCCTTGATCGCCCGGGCCAGGGCCTCCTGCGTGCGCTCGACCAGCAGCCGCGACTCCTCGTCGACGTCCCCGACCAGGAACGTCGCGTTGTTGTCCCCGTGCACCCCGCCGGTGTACGCGGTGATGTCGACGTTGACGATGTCGCCGTCCTCGAGGACGGTCGAGTCGGGGATGCCGTGGCAGATGACCTCGTTCACCGAGGTGCACAGCGACTTCGGGAAGCCGCGGTAGCCGAGCGTCGACGGGTAGGCGTGGTGGTCGAGCAGGAACTCGTGCCCGACGCGGTCGAGCTCGTCCGTCGTGACGCCAGGGGCGACGTGCCGGCCGACCTCGGCGAGCGCCTGCGCCGCGATGCGGGCGGCCACCCGGATCCTCTCGACGACCTCCGGGGCGACGACGTCGCTACCCGTGTAGGGCTCGGGGGCCGGGCGGTCGACGTACTCGGGGCGCGGGAGGGACGCGGGGACCGGGCGCCGCGGGCCGACGCGGCCCGGGACGAGCGCCGGCCTCGGCGCGTGGACGGACGTCATGCCTGGCAGTCTACGAAGCGACGGCCCGCACGCCGACCGCGGGCCCGCGCACCGAGGGAGGCCGCCGTGGCCGACGAGTTCTACTACAACACCCAGACCGGCCAGGTCGAGCAGGGCAAGCAGTCGACGTGGGCGCACCTCATGGGCCCGTACCCGACGCGCGACGCCGCGCAGCACGCGCTCGAGAAGGCGCGCGCCCGCTCCGAGGCGTGGGACGAGGAGGACCGCCGCGAGCGGTCCTGACCGGCAGCGGGGACGCCGGCGGGTCGCGCGCCTCCCGCCGGCGGCTCAGCCCTCCGGGGCCGCGCCGGTCAGCCGCGCGGCCACCTCCGCGACCGCCTCGGCGTCGCCCACGATCTCGAAGTGCATCTCGTCGACCCGCCCGTCGAAGTCCCCGCCCCACGCGACGACGGGCGCGACCTCCGCGAGGATCGACCGGATCGCCTCGACCTGCTCCGCGGTGAACGTGCCGGTGGCGCCGAGCGGGTGCTCCGTGGCGTTCAGGTCGATGGACGTCCCGGAGGCGTGGTTCGACAGCCGGTCCTCCTCGCCGTCCTCGCCCCGCACGGGCCGGTAGGCCCAGCCCCAGGAGCTCGCCACGTCGACGGGTTCCACCTCGGTGTCGAACCGCTGCGCGACGTGGTCCAGGACGGTCCGCACGTCGCCCGCCAGCAGGCGGCCGGTCACCCAGGGCGAGACCTCCAGGCTCGGGTCGTCGCCCTCGTCGACGGCCGGCCAGCAGTTGAGCGACTCGGTCTGGTCCGGCACGCACGACGGCGCGACCACCGCGGCCGGCGGGGCGGGCTCGCTGCCGCCCGCGATCCGCACGACCGCGACCACGAGGGCGACCACCAGGCCGACGACCGCCAGCGCCAGCACGCCCAGCACGACGAGGCCGCGGCGCGTGAGGCGCAGCGGCGGCGGCCCCGGGGGCCGGCGGCCCGGGGCGGGTGCGCCGGGCCGCCGCTGGGCCGAGGGTGCGCCCGGGCGGTCGGCGGTCCGTGCGCCCGCGGGGGAGCGAGCCGCCCCCGAGGGGTCGACGGCGGTGTCGCGGCGCATGCGGACGAGGCTAGAGGGCGGGACGCGTCCGCGGCGTGAACCCCGGCGTGCGCGGTGCGGCGCGCCGTGACGGCCGCGCCCCGCGGGGACCCGCGCCCGGGACCTCCGACCCGGTTCGCCGGCGGCAGGCGGGGGTGCGGGCGCTGCACTCAGCGTCGGGCTCAGCGCGCCGCGCTCAGCGCCGCGCGAGGTGCGCGACGACCGGGCGGTGGTCGCTCGTGCCGGTGCGCGGCAGCACGCCGAACCCGGTGACGCGCCAGACGCGGGCGTCGACGAGCACGTGGTCGATCGGCGCGCCGAGCACGCGGGGCACGTCGGCGGGCCAGGTGCCGAGCCCGGCGGCGCCCGTCGCCGCGGCCGCGTCCACGCAGGGGCCCAGGTCGGCCAGGCCGGGGTGGTCGAGCGTGGCGTTGAGGTCGCCCGCGACGACCGCGCCGGGGGTGCTGCGGCAGACGTCGGCGACGCCCTGGACGTGCGCGACCCACTGCGGCATCGAGCCCCGGGCCGACGGTGCGCGGGTGTGGACGGCCACGACGACCCCGGGTGCGGGCGGGACGCGGCGAGCCTCGGTGCCTGTGCCCGCGTCGGCACCGGAGCCCGTGCCCGCTCCGGAGCCCGCGCCCGTGCCCGTCGCGACGGCCGCGAACGTGCCGAGGTCCGTCGCCGGCAGCCCCTGCGTCGTGCTGCGGTACCCGCCCAGCGCGTCCCGCAGCAGCACGGCGACCCCGTCGGCCCGCCGGCCCACCGCGTCCTCGGCGAGGGCGGTGGTGGGCCGCCCCGCGTCGGTGAGCAGGCGCGCGGCCTCACGCGCGGTCCGCCCGGACGTCTCGGCGAGCACGGCCACGTCGGCGTCCTGCTCCTGCACCAGGGCGGCCAGCTCGTCGGCCGTCACGGTGCCGAACGTGTTGAACGACAGCACGACCAGCTCGTCCGCACGCGCGGTGCCGGACCCGCCGCCCTCGATGCCGCGTCCGGCCAGCACCGCGCCCTGACCCACGGCGCCCGCGACCAGCAGGGCGGCCAGCACGAGCGGCAGCCGCCTGCCGGGCGGGCGCAGCCCCGTCCTCTCGGCGACCCGGGCCCAGCCCGCGACCGCGGCGAGCAGCACCGCCGCGGCCAGCACGAGCGCGACGCCGACCAGTCCGCGCAGGGCCACGAGCTGCACCCACGGCGACCGGCCGGCGATCCCGAGCCGGTCCGGGGCGAGGAGCGCGACGACGAGGCCCGCGACCAGGACGCAGGCCACCGCACCGAGCACCCGCCGGAGCGCCCGCGGGGCGCCGGCAGGGTCCGGGCGCCCGCCCGCCGCCGGGGCGTCCGACGCGTCGACGTCGTCCCGCGGTCGCCGGGGTGCGCTTCCGGGCGCGGTCCCGCTCAGCTGAGGAACGAGTGGTCGGCGTCGGGGAACTGCCCGCCGCGCACCTCGGCGGCGTACGCGCGAGCGGCCTGCCCGAGCAGCTCGCCGACCGGCGCGAACACCTTCGCGAACCGGGGCGACCAGTCGGACATGCCGGCCATGTCGGTCCAGACCAGGACCTGCCCGTCGCAGTCCGGCCCGGCGCCGATGCCGATGGTCGGGATCGTGAGCACCTCGGTGATCCGGGCGGCGACCGGCGCGGGCACCATCTCGAGCACCACCGCGACGGCCCCGGCCTCCTGCACGGCGACGGCGTCCTCGGCGAGCCGCTCGGCCGCCTCGTCGCCGCGGCCCTGCACCCGGTGCCCGCCGAGGGTGTTCTCGGACTGCGGGGTGAAGCCGAGGTGCGCGACCACCGGGACGCCCGCCTCGGTGAGCGCGCGGATCTGCGGCGCGACGCGCGTGCCGCCCTCGAACTTCACCGCGTGCGCGCCGGCCTCCTTGAGGTACCGGGTGGCCGTGGCGAGCGCCTGGGCCGGGCCGGACTCGTAGGACCCGAACGGCAGGTCGGCGACCACGAGGGCGCGCTGCGTGGCCCGCACGACGGCACGCGTCGGCGGGATCATCTCGTCGACGGTCACCGGGATGGGCGAGGCGTGCCCGAGCATCGTGTTGCCGATGGAGTCGCCCACCAGCAGCACGTCGATGCCGGCGTCGTCGAAGATCCGCGCGGTCGCGAAGTCGTAGGCCGTCAGCATCGTCAGCTTCTCGCCGCGCTGCTTGGCCTCCGCGAGGTGGTGCACCCGCACGCGGCGGACCGGTGAGGGGGCGGGGTGCTGGGACATCAGTGCTGCTCCACGGGGTCGCTGGTGGTGCCGGTGGTGCGCGCGGCGGCCTCCGGGGAGGCGGTCTCGTCGACCGGCTCGCGCCAGCGCGTCGTGATCGGCAGCCTACGGTCCCGCCCGAACGCCAGGGCCGTGACCTTCGGTCCGAGCGGGTACTGCCGCCGCTTCCACTCGGCCCGGTCCACCAGCGAGAGCACCTTGTCGACGATCGCCGGGTCGAACCCGCGCTCCAGCAGCTCGGCGCGGCCCTCGGCGTGCTCCACGTACGCGTCGAGCACCTGGTCCAGCAGGTCGTACGGCGGCAGCGAGTCCTGGTCGACCTGACCGGGCCGCAGCTCCGCGGACGGCGGCTTGGTGATGGAGCTCTCCGGGATCGGGGGGAGCTCGCCGCGGTCGACGGCGTGGTGGTTGCGCCACCGGGCCAGCGCCCAGACGCGGGACTTGTCGACGTCCTTCAGCGGGGCGTAGCCGCCCACGGCGTCGCCGTAGATGGTCGAGTAGCCGACCGCGAGCTCGGTCTTGTTGCCGGTGGCCAGCACGAGGTGGCCCTCAGCGTTCGACAGGGCCATGAGGATCACGCCGCGGACCCGGGCCTGGAGGTTCTCGGCCGCGACGCCGTCCAGGGCCATCTCGCCCTCGAACGCGTCGACCATCGGCTTGATGGGCTGCACGCGGTAGTCCGCGCCGATCCGCCGCGCCAGGTCGGCGGCGTCGTCCTTCGAGTGGTCCGAGGACCAGCGGGACGGCATCGACACGCCCACCACGCGGTCGCCGCCCAGCGCGTCCGCCGCGACCGCCGCGACGAGCGCGGAGTCGATGCCGCCGGACATGCCCAGCACGACCGACCGGAAGCCGTTCTTGCGGACGTAGCCGGCCAGCCCGGTCTCCAGGGCGCGGTAGATCTCCTCGTCCGGGTGCAGCGGGGGAGCGAGCTCGCCCCGCGACGGCGCGGTGCCGGGCGCCGGGACGTCCCACACCAGCAGGTGCTCGACGAACTGCGGCGCCGACGCCAGCAGCTGCCCGTCGGGCCCGACGACGAACGAGCCGCCGTCGAACACCAGGTCGTCCTGGCCGCCCACCATGTTCACGTACGCGACCGGCGCGGCCACCTCGGCGGCGCGGCGGGCGGCGAGCTCGGCGCGGATGTGGCCCTTGCCCTCCTCGAACGGCGAGCCGTTGATGACGACGAGCAGGTCCAGGTCGTCGTCGGACAGCTCCGCGACCGGCCCGTCCTGCCAGATGTCCTCGCAGATCAGCAGCCCCACGCGGCGCCCCGCGACGTCCACGACGGACGGCTCGCCGCCCGGCGCGAAGATGCGGAACTCGTCGAACACGCCGTAGTTCGGCAGGTGGTGCTTGTCGTAGCGCTGCAGCACGGCCCCGCCGCGCAGGACGACGGCCTGGTTGGTCGGTCGGGCCGGGGCGCCGTCGTGCTCGCGCGTCGTGCGCTCGCCGACCGTGCCCACGACCACCGTCAGGTCGCCCAGGCCGGCGTCGGCGAGGGACGCCGCGAGCCCGGCCAGCGCCCGCTCCGCGCCCCGCCGGAACGACGCGCGCAGCGCCAGGTCCTCGATGGGGTAGCCCGTCACGGTCATCTCCGGGAACGCGACGAGGTCGGCCCCGGCGTCGGCCGCGCGGCGCGCCCACGCGAGGACCGCGTCGACGTTGCCGGCGAGGTCGCCGACGCAGGTGTCGATCTGGGCGAGGGCGACGCGCAGCGCGCGGGTGTCGTGCTGGTCGGGCATGCCGCGAGCCTATTCGGGTGGACCGGGCGCAGCCAGCGGCCCCCGGCGGCGTGGTGCGGCGGCCACGGCGGCCCCGGATCAGGCAGGATGTACCGCATGGACAGGCAGCAGGAGTTCGTCCTCCGCACGGTGGAGGAGCGCGACATCCGATTCATCCGGCTCTGGTTCACCGACGTGCTCGGGACCCTCAAGTCGGTGGCCGTCGCGCCCGCGGAGCTGGAGGCGGCGTTCTCGGAGGGCATCGGGTTCGACGGCTCCTCGATCGAGGGCCTGACCCGGGTGTACGAGGCGGACATGATCGCCAAGCCCGACCCGACGACGTTCCAGGTGCTGCCCTGGCGCGGGGAGCGGCACGGCACCGCGCGGATGTTCTGCGACATCCTCACGCCCGAGGGCGAGCCGTCGCTGGCCGACTCCCGCAACGTGCTCAAGCGCGCGCTGGCCCGGGCGAGCGAGAAGGGCTTCACCTTCTACACGCACCCCGAGGTCGAGTTCTACCTGTTCGAGGCGCCCGCCGACCCGGCGCAGCCGCTGGTCCCCGTCGACCAGGGCGGCTACTTCGACCACGTGCCGCGCGGCACCGCGCACGACTTCCGGCGCGCCGCGATCACGATGCTCGAGTCCATGGGCATCTCGGTGGAGTTCTCCCACCACGAGGCCGGCCCGGGCCAGAACGAGATCGACCTGCGGTACGCCGACGCGCTGACCACGGCCGACAACATCATGACGTTCCGGACGGTCGTGAAGGAGGTCGCGCTGGAGCAGGGCGTCTTCGCGTCCTTCATGCCGAAGCCGCTGGCCGACCAGCCGGGCTCCGGGATGCACACGCACCTGTCGCTCTTCGAGGGTGACCGCAACGCGTTCCACGAGCCCGGCGCGCACCTGGACCTGTCCAAGACGGCCCGCTCGTTCATCGCGGGCCTGCTGCGGCACGCCGCCGAGATCACGGCCGTGACGAACCAGTTCACGAACTCCTACAAGCGGCTGTGGGGCGGCTCCGAGGCGCCGTCGTACATCTGCTGGGGCCACAACAACCGGTCCGCGCTGGTGCGGGTGCCGATGTACAAGCCCGGCAAGTCCAACTCCTCGCGCATCGAGTACCGCGGCGTGGACTCGGCGACCAACCCGTACCTGGCGTTCGCGCTGCTGCTCGCCGCCGGCCTCAAGGGCGTCGAGGAGGGCTACGAGCTGCCCGAGGGCGCCGACGACGACGTGTGGGAGCTGACCGACTCCGAGCGCCGCGCGCTGGGCATCGAGCCGCTGCCCGCGTCGCTCGAGGCCGCGATCGCCGTGATGGAGAAGTCCGAGCTGGTGGCCGAGGCGCTGGGCGAGCACGTCTTCGACTACGTCCTGCGCAACAAGCGCCAGGAGTGGGAGGAGTACCGCGCGCAGGTCACGCCGTACGAGCTGCGCCGCTTCCTGCCGATGCTCTGACCCGCGGGTACGCGGGCGGGCGGTGGACGGTCGGCGCGCGGGGGCGCTGCCGCTGGGTAGCGTGAGCGCGTGAGCAGCACGTCGGTCGGTCGGGGCAGCACGCTGGCGGGTCGCCTGACCCGCGCCGGGTTCGCGGACGCCGCGCGCGCGGAGCGGCTGCTGGCCGACGCCGCGCTCGTGCGGCTGCTGGGCGGCGACCCGGACGCCGGCGCGGACGACCCCGTGCGGGACGCGGACGCCGGGGAGGCCGGCGCGCGGGAGACGTCCCCGTCGGCGTCGTCCGGCCCGGGTGCCGCGCCCGACGGCCCGGTCGAGCCGGCCGCGCTGGTGCCGGCGCTCGCCGAGGCCGCGGACCCCGACCAGGCGCTGCTGTCGCTGGCGAAGATCGCGGGCGCCGTGCTCGACGACGCCGCGCGACGCGAGCGGCTCCGTGCCGTGCTCACCGAGGACGGCGCGCCGCGAGCCCGCCTGCTCGCCGTGCTCGGCGCCTCGGTGGCGCTCGGGGACGACCTGTGCGCGCACCCCGAGCACCTGGACGTGGTGCTGGACGAGGAGCCCGGGACCGGCGTCCCGGCGGCCGAGGTGCGCGCGGAGCTGCTGCGCGCCGTCGGCGCGGACCCCGACGCGGACGTCCCGGTCGCGGACCCGGGCGGCCCCGGCGGCGTCGACGCGATGCGCCGGGCGTACCGGGCGCGGCTGCAGCGCATCGCCGCGACCGACCTGACGAGCGGGGAGCCGCTGACCCGGCTGCCGGGCGTCGCGGCCGCGCTCGCGGACCTGGCGGCGGCCGCCCTCGAGGCTGCCCTGGCGCTGGCGCGCGCCGAGCTCGACGACCACGGCCGGTCGGTCCGGCTCGCGGTGATCGGCATGGGCAAGACGGGCGGCCGGGAGCTCAACTACGTCAGCGACGTGGACGTCGTGTACGTCGCCGAGCCCGTCGCGGGGGCCGACGAGGCCGAGGCCCTGGCCGCCGGCACCCGCCTGGCGACCGCGCTGGCGCGCGCGTGCGCCGGGCCGTCGGGGGAGCCGGAGCTGTGGCCGGTGGACGCGGCGCTGCGGCCGGAGGGCAAGGACGGGCCGCTGGTCCGCACGCTCGACTCCCACGTGTCCTACTACGGGCGCTGGGCGAAGACCTGGGAGTTCCAGGCGCTGCTGAAGGCGCGCCCCCTCGCGGGTGACCGGGAGCTGGGGGACGCCTACGTCGCGGCGTTGAACCCGCTGGTCTGGCAGGCGGTGCGGCGGGAGAACTTCGTCGAGGACTCGCAGGCCATGCGGCGGCGCGTCGAGCGGCACGTGCCCGCGGCGGAGGCGGACCGGCAGATCAAGCTCGGCGTCGGCGGCCTGCGGGACGTGGAGTTCACGGTGCAGCTGCTGCAGCTCGTCCACGGGCGGTCCGACCCGGAGATCCGCAGCGGCAACACGCTCACCGCCCTCGCCGCCCTGTCCGCCGGTGGCTACGTCGGCCGGGAGCACGCCGCGCAGCTCGCGGTCTGCTACCGGTTCCTGCGCGCGGTCGAGCACCGCATCCAGCTGCACCGGCTGCGGCGTACCCACCTGATGCCGACCGCGGAGGCGGACCTGCGCCGCCTCGCCAGGTCGGTGGGGATGCGCACGGAGGGGGCCGCGGGCCTGCTCGAGCGGTGGCGGCAGGTGCGCCGCGACGTGCGGCACCTGCACGAGGCGCTGTTCTACCGCCCGCTGCTGCCGGCCACCGCGCAGCTCTCGACGGAGGAGGCCGCGCTCGCCCCGGAGGCCGCGCGGGAGCGGCTCGCGGCGATCGGCTACCGCGACCCGGCGGGCGCCCTGCGGCACATCGCGGCGCTCACGGAGGGGGTGTCCCGGCGGGCGGCGATCCAGCGCCAGCTGCTGCCGGTGATGATCGGCTGGTTCGCCGACGGACCCGACCCCGACGGCGGGCTGCTGGCGTTCCGCCGCCTCTCCGAGACGCTCGGCGGCACGCACTGGTACCTCAAGCTGCTGCGCGACTCCGGCACGGCCGCCGAGCGGCTCGCGCGGGCGCTCTCGACGTCGCGCTACGTGGCCGACGCGCTCGGCCGGTCGCCCGAGTCCGTCGTGTGGCTGGACGAGGACGCCGAGCTGGAGCCGCGCAGCCACGAGCGCCTCGTGGCGGAGGCGGACGCGATCCTCACCCGCGCGGACGAGCCGGTGCAGGCCGTCGGCGCGCTGCGGGCGATGCGGCGCCGCGAGCTGGCGCGCACCGCGGTCGCCGACGTGCTCGGCGTCGTGACGGGCACGCGTGCCTCGCGCAGCCTCACCGTCACGGCGGAGGTGCTGCTCGCCGGCGCGCTGCGGGTGGCGGCGTGGGAGGAGCGCGCCGCGCGGCACCTGGACGCGGACCCGACGGCGCTGCTGGTGGTCGCGATGGGGCGGCTCGGCGGCCGCGAGATGGGCTACACGTCCGACGCGGACGTGCTGTTCGTGCACGACCCCGTGCCGGACGCGGACCCGCAGCTCGCGCAGGCGTTCGCGACCGGGGTGGCGACGCGGCTGCGCGCGCTGCTCGGGGCGGTCGGCCCGGAGCCGGCGCTCGAGGTCGACGCGGACCTGCGGCCCGAGGGGCGCAACGGTCCGCTGGTGCGCTCGTTCGACGCCTACGCCGAGTACTACGCGCGCTGGTCGCTGGTCTGGGAGAGCCAGGCGCTGCTGCGCGCGCGGCCGGTGGCGGGCGACGCGGCGCTCGGGGAGCGCTTCGTGGCGCTCGTCGACCCGCTGCGGTACCCCGAGGGCGGGCTGGACCCGGCCGGCGTCCGCGAGGTCCGGCGCATCAAGGCCCGCGTCGAGTCCGAGCGGCTGCCGCGCGGCGTCGACCCCACGCGGCACCTCAAGCTCGGGCGGGGCGGCATCGCGGACGTCGAGTGGACGGCGCAGCTGCTGCAGCTCCGCCACGCGCACGAGCACCCCGCCCTGCGCACGCCCTCGACGCTCGAGGCGCTGGCGGCCGCGCGCGACGCGGGGCTGCTCGGCGAGGACGACACCGCGGTGCTCGTCGAGGCGTGGGAGCTGGCGTCCCGGCTGCGGGACGCGCTGGTGCTGTGGACCGGGCGGACGGGCGGCGCGCACGCCGACGTGCTGCCGCACGACCGGCGCGTGATGACGGGGCTCGCGGCGGTGGTCGGCTACCCGTCGGGCTCCGCGCAGGAGCTGGAGGACGCGTGGCTGCGGGCGTCGCGCCGCGCCCGGGCGGTGGTCGAGGCCGTGTTCTACGCCTGACGGCCCGGGGGCGTCGGGTCGCGCCCGAGGGTGCCCGGCCCCGTCAGCCCGTCAGTCCGGGGGCTCGACCGGGTCCGGGGCCGGGCTGCGGCCGAGCGCGCCGTCCTCGAGGTTCTCCTGGAGGTCCTGCGCGACGTCGTCGCCGCGGTCCACCCCGCCGAGGTCGAGGGCGTCCGGGCCGTCGACCGCGTCCGGGTCGTCGGCGGGGGAGTCGGGGATCCAGTCGTCGGTGCCGTCGGTCATGCCGCGACGCTAGGCCGGGTCGGAGGGCGGCGCGACCGGGGGCCGCAGCTCCGCCTCCGGGGCCCGGGTGCGGCCGGGCTGCTCGTCCTGGAGCAGCGCGGAGTCCACGAGCTCGTGCCGACGCACGTACGTCGAGGCGACCGCCTGCACGGTCGCGACCACCGGCAGCGACAGGAACGCCCCGAGCGGCCCGAAGACCGCCCCGAACGCGATCACCGACAGGAACGCCACGGCGGGGTTCAGCGCGAGCGAGCGCTGCGAGACCTTCGGCGTGAGGAACAGGTTCTCGACCTGCTGGTAGGCGATGATGAACGCCAGCACGGCGAGCGACCGCAGCGGGGACACCGACAGCGCCACGAGCACCGGCAGGGCGCCGCCGATGTACGTGCCGACCGTCGGGACGAACTGCGAGACGAGCCCGGTGAACGTCGCCAGGGGCAGCGCGTACGGGATGCCGAGCACGGCGAGGAACACCCAGGTCGCGGCGGTCGAGATGGCCGCGAGGGCGATCCGCGAGGTGATGAAGCCGGCGACCTTGTCCTGCGAGACCTCCCAGAGCCGCAGCACCTCGCGCTGCCGGTCGGGCGCCAGGTAGCGGCACACGGACGCGCGGAACCGGGGGCCGGCGCTGGCCATGTAGTACACGACCAGCAGCACGGCGGTGGCGGTGAACAGGCCGCCGGCGATGGACGTGCCGACGCCGATGACGCCCGGGGCGATGTCGTCCACGTAGTCGCCGGCGTTGGTGAGCAGCTCGTCGGTGCGCGGCAGCGTGACCTCGAACCGGTCGTCGAGGAACCCGCGCAGGTCGGCGTAGTAGCCGGGGATGGACTGGACGAGCGCGACGAGCTGGTTGACGAACAGGCCGCCGAGCAGCGCGAGCACGCCGATCCCGACCACCAGGGAGCCGAGCATCGTGATGCCGGTGGCGAGCGGGCGCTTCACGCCGCGCCGGCCGAGCCACAGGATCATCGGCTCCATCGCCAGGGCGAGGAACCAGGAGATCACCAGGATCGTGAAGACGTTGCCGAGCATCGACGCGGCGCGCCAGACGAGGATGCCGGCGAACACGGCCGCGACCGCCATGACCAGCGCGCGCGGCAGCCACCGCGGCGGCCGGCGGGGGTCCGACGGGACCGCCGTGGCCGCCGTGGCGGGGGGTGCCGCGGCGGAGTCCGTCGAGACCGGTGCGGGGTCCTCGTGGTCGGTCATGCGGGGCTCCGGTGGTCGGCCGAGTGGGGGCGCCGTCAGGGTACTCGCGGATGGCTCCGTGCAGGTCAGCGCCTCGCGTGAGTCGTGAGCGGGGCCGGCTCGCCGCGGCACGCAGGACCGTCTCGCCTATGCTGGGCGAGGACGCGACCGGATGGAGGGACCCGTGCCCGAGCATCCGCCACGGCCGCTGCCGCCGCGGGGGCAGGACGCCGACGCGAGCAGGCCTGCCGGTCCGCACGCCGGGCCCGAGGCGTCCCGGGACCTGTTCCTCGCGCGCCTGGAACGGCTGGCCGCCCGGCTGCTGTCCGCGCCGTCCGCCCGCGCCACGCTGCTCGACGAGGTCCCGGTGCCGTCCGACGGCACGGCCGCCACGGACAGCACGGCCGCCACGGACGGCTCGTCGCCCGCCGCGCCCGAGGCGCTGGCCGAGGTGGTCGCGCGGCTGGGCGGGCCGCTGGTGGTGGCCGACGCCCGCGACGACGTCCGGCTGCGCGGGCTCGCCGAGGTCGAGGCGGGCCGGTGGTGCGCGTACCTGGGCGTCCCCCTGGTGACGTCGGGGGGCCGCGTCGTCGGCGCGCTCGGTGTCCACGACTCCCGCGTCCGTTCGTGGACGTCCGACGAGGTCGCGGCGCTGGTGGACCTGGCCGCGTCGGCGGTCGCGGAGCTCGAGCTCTCGGCGCTGGCCGTCGACTACGAGGCGGACCGCGTGCGCTGGCACCTCGCCGTCACGGCGGGCGGGGTGGGGAGCTTCGACTGGGACCTGCGCACGGGCGCGCTCGTGTGGGACGACCAGCTCCACCTGCTGTTCGGCCTGGAGCCGGGCACGTTCGGCGGGACGATCGAGGCGTTCACCGCGTGCGTGCACCCGGACGACCGGCCGCGGGTGCACGCGGCGCTCCGGGAGGCGGTGGACGGCGTCGCCCGCTACACCGCCGAGTACCGGGTGGTGCACCCGGACGGGGCGGTCCGCTGGGTGAAGGCGCAGGGCCTGGCGCTCGCCGGACCGGACGGCGCGGCGGAGCGGGTGCTGGGCGCGGCGTACGACACGACGGCCGAGCGTGACGCGGACGCCCGGATCGCGCGCGTGCTCGAGACGATGTCCACGGCGTTCTTCCTGCTGGACGGCGCGTGGCGGTTCGCGTACGTGAACGCCGAGGCGGAGCGGCTCCTGGGCCGCGGTCGCGGCGAGCTGCTCGGCGAGGTGGTCTGGGACGTCTTCCCGTCCGCCCCGGGCTCGGCGTTCGAGGAGCACTACCGCGGCGCGGTCGCGGCGGGGGAGCCGCGGTCGTTCGAGGCGTACTACCCGCCCCCGCTCGACGCCTGGTACGAGGTGCGGGCGTTCCCCGGGCCGGACGGCCTGTCGGTGTACTTCCACGACGTCACCGGCCGGCGGCGCGCCGAGGAGCAGCGCCTGCTGGCCCGCACCGCGGCGGACACGGCGACCCACCGGCTCGCCGTCCTGGCCACCGTGAGCGACGACCTCAGCTCGACGCTCGACACGGACTACGCCGTCGGCCGGCTCGCGCGGCACCTCGTCCGCGAGTTCGGCTCCTGGTGCCTGGTGACGCTCTGGGACGAGGAGCACCGGCTGCGCGACATCGCGGGCTGGCACGCCGAGCCGCACCTGCGCCCCGCCGTCGCGCGCTACGCCCGGCTGCGGCTCGGAGCGCTCGCGCCCGGGTCCTACCTGCACCGGGCGCTGCGCAGCGGCGAGCTGGTGGTCGTGCCGGACGCGACGGAGCGGATCTCCGTGCTCCTGAGCGGCGAGGCGCGCGACGTGCTGCGCGGCCTGGCCCCGCGTGCCGCGTACGCGGTGCCGATGCGTGCCCGGGGGCGCACCGTCGGCGCCATCACCCTGTTCCTCGACGACGACCAGCCGGACCTCGCGGACGAGGACGTCGCACTCCTGGTGCAGGTGGCGGACCGCGCGGGGGTCGCGCTCGACAACGCGCAGCTCTACCAGGGCCAGCGGCGGATGGCCGAGACGCTGCAGCGCGCGCTGCTGACCGCGCCGGCGCAGCCGCCGGACCTCGACCTCGCGGTGCGCTACGTCCCCGCCGCGACCGCGGCGCAGGTCGGCGGCGACTGGTACGACGCGTTCGTCCAGCCGGACGGCGCGACGGTGCTGGTGATCGGCGACGTCATGGGCCACGACCGCCACGCGGCGGCGGCGATGAGCCAGGTCCGCACGCTGCTGCGCGGCATCGGGGCGACGAGCGGCGGCACGCCCGCGCAGATGCTCACCGCCCTCGACACGACGATGGAGCGGCTGCGGGTGGAGGCGATGGCGTCCGCCGTCGTCCTGCGCCTCGAGCAGGGCGCCGAGGACCGGGCGGCGGGACGGACCACGCTGCGCTGGACGAACGCGGGGCACCTGCCGCCGCTGCTCGTCGCCCCGGACGGCACCGTGCGCGAGCTGCGCACCGAGCCGGAGCTGGTGCTCGGGGTCACCGCGGGCGGCGGCCGCACCGACGCGCAGGTGCCCGTGCCGCGCGGCTCGACCGTCCTGCTGTTCACGGACGGCCTGGTGGAGCGGCGCGGCGAGCACCTGCAGGACGGCCTGGACCGCCTGGCGGAGCTGGTCGCACGGCTGGTGCCCGAGGCCCGCCGGCGGGCCGGGGAGCACGCCGTGCTCGACGCCGCGTGGCTGGCCGACGCGGTGCTCAGCCGCGGCACGGCCGGCGACGCCCCCGACGACGACATCGCCCTGCTGGTGGCCCACCTGGCCCTCCAGGACGGGACCGAGGAGGGCGCGGGACCAGGGCCGGACGTCGATGGCGGGTCGGGCGCGGACGTGTGACGCTGGGCGGACGGTGCGGCGCCCCGGTGGTCGGGGCGCGCCCGCCCACGCACGCGAGGGGGCCTGCGATGGAGCTGCCGACGTCCACGGCCGGCGGGTCGGCGACGACGTTCCCGCCCGGCCCGGGCCGGGTCCCCGAGCCGTGCCTGGACGCGCCGCCCGAGGCGCCGGCGGGCCCGCCGGCGTGGCTGCCGGACGGCGCGGGTCAGCGGGTGCCGGACCACGTCGTCGACCGGTTCCCCGACCGGTCCGCCGCCGTGCGGACCGTGGGCGTCGAGGAGGAGCTGCTGCTGGTGGACCCCCGCAGCGGCCGGGCGGTGCCGGTGGCGCCGGCGGTGCTCGCGCTCGCCGCCGACGCCGCCGGGGCGCCGCTGCTGACCTCCGAGCTGCAGCAGGAGCAGGTCGAGACCGCCACGCCCCCGCGCACGGCGCTCGGTGCCGTGGAGGACGACCTGCGGCTGCTGCGCGCGTGCGCCGGGCGCGCCGCCCGGGCGGCGGGGGTGCTGGCGGTGCCGCTCGCGACCGCCCCGCTGCCGGGCCGGCCCTCGCTGACGCACGACGCCCGGTACGAGGCGATCCGCGACCGGTTCGCGCTGACGTGCCTCCAGCAGCTGACGTGCGGCTGCCACGTGCACGTCGCGGTGCGGTCGGCGCGGGAGGGGGTCGCCGTGCTCGACCGCGTGCGGGTCTGGCTGCCCGTCGTGGCGGCGCTCGCGGCCAACTCGCCCTTCGCGGACGGCGAGGACACCGGGTACGCCGGCTACCGCACGCAGGTGTGGTGGCGGTGGCCCACGACCGGCCCGGCGGACCTGTACGGCTCGGTGGCGGCGTACCGCGAGCGGCTGCGCCGGTACCTGGACTCCGGCGTGCTGCTCGACGCCGGCATGCTCTACGCCGACGCCCGGCTGTCGCACCGGTACCCGACGGTCGAGGTGCGCGTGGCGGACGTGTGCCGGGACGTCGAGGACGCCGTGCTGGTCGCGGCGCTCGCGCGCGGCCTGGTCGACACCGCCGCCCGGGAGTGGCGCGCGGGCCTGCCGGCGCCGGCCGTCGACACGGGGCTGCTGCGGCTCGCGGCCTGGCGGGCGAGCCGGTCCGGGGTGTCGGGCGAGCTGCTGCACCCGCTCTCGGGGCTGCCGGTGCCGGCGGGGTCCGCCGTGGCGGCGCTGCTCGCGCACGTCGCGCCGGCCCTCGAGGCGACCGGCGACCGGGCCGTCGCCGAGCGGCGCGCGGAGCAGGTGCTCGCCCGGGGCACCGGGGCGACGTGGCAGCGGGAGGAGGCGGCCCGCGCCGGGCTCGCGGGGATGGTGCGGCGGGCGGCGGTGTGAGCGCGGGGCCACGCCGGGCGCCGCGACGCCCCGGCGTCCGCCCGCCGTCCGTGCACCCGCCCCGCCCCGGCCACCTCGCCGTCGTCCGGCGTTCACCGCCCGCGCCGAGACTGGCCGCAGGCGCGGACGACCGGAGGGGACGACCATGCAGGCGGTGCGGGACGCGGGTGCGCGGTACTCGTGGGTGCAGGTCGACGACCCCGTGTACGTCGTGGACCTGCACACCTCGGCGGGCCGGCCGGCGGAGCGCTGGCGGCTCGTGGGCGCGGGCGACGTGCTCGAGGTGCTCGAGTGGGTGGCGCGCCACCAGCAGGGCCGGGCGGCGGCCGTGAGCCTCGAGGTCGAGGACGCGGGCGGCACCGCTCTCGTCCAGCTCACCCCGGCGACCGGGCTGCGGCGCGTCTCGGGCTGGTGAGGCGGGGCGGCGCGCCGCCCGGCAGACTGGTGCGCGTCCCCTCACCCCGGAGGAGGTGCCCGTCGTGGCCCGTCCGCCCCTGCCCCCCGACGCCGTCGCCATGCTGCGGCGCCCGAACCCCGCCGTGATGGCGACGCTCCGGTCCGACGGCACGCCCGTGTCCGCCGCCACCTGGTACCTCTGGCGGGAGGACGGCCGGGTGCTGCTCAACCTGGACGGCTCCCGGGTGCGGCTGCGGCACCTGCGTCGCGACCCCCGCGTGACGCTCACCGTGCTCGACGGCGACGACTGGTACACGCACGTCACCCTGGTGGGGCGGGTCGTGGAGCTGACGGAGGACGTCGACCGCTCGGGCATCGACCGGCTGTCGCGGCACTACACCGGGCACCCGTACCCGGACCGCGAGAGCCCCCGGTGGGACGCGGTGGTGGAGGTCGAGCGCTGGCACGGCTGGGGCGCGCACCGCGCGTGACCGGCAGGTCGCGACCGGCAGCTCGCCCGCGCGGGGTCAGGTGCGGACCACGAGCACCGGGCAGGGGGCGTGCAGGACCAGCGCGTGGCTGGTGGCGCCCAGCGGGATCCGCGGGACGCCGTCCGTCCCGCGGCTGCCGACGACCAGCAGGCGCGCGCCGGCGGCGGCCGTGAGCAGCGCGATCGCGGGGTGGGACTGCACGAGCCGCCGGTCCACGGCGAGCCCCGGGAAGTCGTCGGCGAGGTCGTCGGCCGCACCGTCGACCAGCGCCCGGTCCCCGGCCTCGCCGGGCGGCTGCCAGGCGTGCAGCAGCTCCAGGCGGGCACCGACGCGGTCGGCCTCGCGGGCACCGGCGCGGACGGCGGCCTGGGCGTCGGCCGAGTGGTCGAGGCCGACGACGACGCGGTTCTCGGCGTGCCCCGTCAGCGGCGGGACCACGGCGACCGAGCAGGAGGCCCCGGCGGCGACCTGGTAGGACAGCGAGCCGGAGAACACGCGCTGCGCGGCGGTGGTGCGGCGGGTGCCCACGACCACCAGCTGCGCGGTGCGCGAGCGCTGCGTGAGCGCCCGGGCGGGTGTGTCGAGGTCCACCTCGGCCCGGACGGTCAGGCCCGGCTCGGCGCGGCGCACCCGGTCGGCCTCGCGGCGGAGCATCTCGTGCACCCCGCCGTCCACGGCCTGCGACCAGGCGGCCTCCTGCCCGGGTGCCGGCTTGCCGACGGCGTGCACCAGCAGCAGCTCCGTGCGGCGCGCCCACGCCGCCTCGGCGGCCCAGTGCACGGCACGCCTGCTGGAGAGCGTCCCCTCCACGCCGACGACGACCTCGTGACCCATCGCAGCGCCTCCTGCCCGCGTGCTCCCACGCTACGGCGGCCGTGCGCGCCCGGTCAGGGGCCGGTCGGCACGTCGCCCCGAGCCGATGGGCCCGGTGCCGGGACGTCGGACCCGCGGTCTCGTGACGTCCGCCCGTGCCGGTCGCCCACCCGTCCCTGCCACGGTGCGAGCACGGGGCCGCGGCCCCGTGCCGCACGGTGCGGCGCTCGCGGGAGGGAGAGGACCACGATGGACCGGTTGAGCGGGAAGGTCGCCGTCATCACGGGAGCGGCGAGCGGCATGGGGCTGGCCGCGGCGGAGCTGTTCGCCCGGGAGGGGGCGCGGGTGGTGGCCACCGACGTCGTCGCGGACGTGCTGGAGGCGCAGGTCGGCCGGCTCGCGGGCGACCTGACGGCGGTACCGCTCGACGTCGTGCGGGCGGATCAGTGGGCGCACGTCGTGGACACCGCCGTCCGCGCGTACGGCGGCGTGGACGTGCTGGTCAACAACGCGGGCGTGTTCCTCGCCAAGGGCGTGCTCGAGACCGAGCGCGAGGACTGGGACCGGATCCTGTCGGTCAACGCCATGGGCGTCTGGCTCGGCATGAAGGCGGTGATCCCGCAGATGCAGGCGCGCGGCGGCGGGTCCATCGTGAACTGCTCGTCGATCGCGGGGCTGATCGGAGGCGAGGCGGACGGGCACGGCGCGGCGTACAGCGCGTCGAAGGGCGCGGTGCGGTCGATGACGAAGCACGCGGCGCAGTGGTTCGCCGGCGACGGCATCCGGGTGAACTCGGTGCACCCGGGCGCGGTGTTCACCGGGATGGCCCGGGCGGCCGGGATCGAGTCGCTGGAGGCCATGGCGGCGTTCGACCAGGGCCGCACGCCGCTGCCGCCCCACGCCGGGGAGCCGATGGACATCGCGTACGGCTACCTGTACCTGGCCAGCGACGAGTCGAAGTTCGTGACCGGCGCGGAGCTGGTGATCGACGGCGGCTGGACCACGCACTGACGGCGCGCGACCGCGTCGGGCGTCAGGCGAGGGTGAGGAACAGCTTCTCGAGCTCGTCGGGCGTGAGGCCGTCCTCGGTGCGGACGGAGCCGGGCTCGACGAGGCACTCCTTCATGGCGGTGGCGATCACCGTGTAGCCGGCGCGGTCGAGCGCGCTGGAGACGGCGGCGAGCTGCGTGACGACGTCGCGGCACGACCCGCCGTTCTCGACGGCGTCGATGACGGCGTTGAGCTGTCCGCGCGCGCGGCGCAGGCGGTTGAGGATGCGGCGGGCGGCCTCGGGGTCGGTGGTGGCGGGCATGGGGTCCTCCCGGGTGGTGGGCGCCGGCGGGAGCGCCCGGGGGAGCGCCCCGCGAGCCGGCGCGGTGCTGCGCCACTATGCCCCCGGGGGTATCCGGCGGGCAAGCAGGCGGGTCAGCGGGGCGCACGGCCGGTGCCCGCCGTGCCGCTGCTGCCCGCGGGCCCGCCGGTGCTCGCGGCGCCGGCCTGCTCCCGGGCGTCGGCGAGCAGCCGGTCCGCGAGCTCGGCGAGCGCGCGGGCCGTGGCCAGCTCCTCGCCGACCTCCCGCACGTCGACGTCGTGCGGGTGCCGGTGCGCGCGTCCCGTCCCCGTGAGGCGCTTCGCGTCGCTCACCGTGAGCACGGCGTGCGCCGTCGTCGTGCCGTGGCCGCGCGACGGCACGTCGGGTGCCGCCGCCAGGTAGACCCGCACGTGCCACGCGAGCGAGACCGGGGGGAGCCGGGCGTCGCGCGACGCGCCGGTCGCCTGGTCCGCGGCCGGCGGCAGGAGCTCGACGGACACGAGCACGCTCGCGCCGCTGCGGTGGCACTCCAGGTCCCGCACGTGCGTGCCGACCTGCTCCCGCAGCGCGGTGAGCACCACGCCGCAGACCGGGCGGGACGCGTCGAGGGTGGTCACCAGGTGGCTGATGCGCTCCGCCCGCGCCCGCACCACCGCCGCGCAGACCAGGTCCCGGGCCGCGGCGTCGCCCCGCGGCGTCGGCGCGGACCGCACCGCGAGGTACGCCCGGCCGGGGTGCTCGTGCTCGAGGCGGACCAGGGCCCCGCGCGACTGCCAGGACACGGCGGCGAACGGGGTTCTCTCCACGGTGCCCTCCCGGTGTGTGCGCTGCACCGCCATGCCACCGGGCGTGCGCCGCCACCGGAAGGGCCGAACGGCCGGGCGGGGCGGGACGGACGGGCACCGGGGGCGGGCGGGGTCCGAAGTCCCGCGCGCGACGGCCCGTCGGCCCCTGCCCGGCGCGCACCCGGCCTCCGTAGCGTCGGCGGTGGACGCAGAGCCGGGCGAGAGGTGGAGGAGCGGTCCGATGAGCAACGAGGTCGTCGTCGGGGTGGAGGGCACCGTCTCCAGCGAGGGTGCCGTGAGCTGGGGCGCGGAGGCCGCAGCGGCCCGCGGCGCGGAGCTGCTGCTGGTGCACGCGCTCGGTGACGTCGAGTGGGACGACGCGCTCGCGGACGCCGCCCGCGACGTGCTCGACCGGGCCGCCGCGCACGCGCGCGAGGTCAGCCCGTCCGTGAAGATCCGCACGGAGGTGGAGGCCGACCGGCCCGCCCGCTGCCTCGTGCGGCGCTCGGGCTCCGCCCGGCTGCTCGTGGTCGGCACCCGCCGGCTGACGCCGGCGCAGCGGGTGTTCTCCGGGTCGCGGTCGTACGAGATCGCCGCGGCCGCGAGCTGCTCCGTCGCCGTCGTCCCGGCGGTGCCGGTGGAGGCGGACAACCGCGTGGTCGTCGGGGTCGACGGCTCGCCGGACAGCGTGGCCGCCGTGGCCGCCGGGGCGCAGGAGGCCGGGCGTCACGGCGCGGTGCTGCAGGTGGTGCACGCCTGGGAGGAGCCGGCGCTCCTGCTCGCGCAGGGGTACGTGCCGCCGGACATGACGGCGCGGCTGCGCGAGAGCGAGGCCGCGGTCCTGGCGCACGCCACGGCCGGGCTCGCGGACCGGTTCCCGGACCTGGAGGTCGAGCGCACGCTCGTGAAGGCGCAGCCCGCGACCGCGCTGCTCGCCGCGGGCTCGCACGCGCGGCTGGTCGTGGTCGGCAGCCGGGGCCTGCACGGCGTCTCGCGGCTGCTCGTCGGCTCGACGAGCCACGCCGTCATCCTGCACGCCCGGCGGCCGGTTCTCGTGGTGCGGGCCTGACCGGACCCGAGGCGTCAGGGGCCGGCGGGCGGTGCGGCGGGCGCACCGCCCCGGTCGACGCCGTCGCGGCGCGCGCCGTCGTGGCGTGCGCGCAGCCGCTTGTGCGTGGCGTCGGCGAGGGCGACCAGCGCCCCGGTGGCCACGGCGCCGGCCCAGCCGCGCGCGTCGGGCCACGTGCCGCCGAGCAGGGACGCCAGCGGGGGCAGGCCCACGAAGAGCGCGAGCGCGGCGGCCTCGCTCGCCAGCGCCCAGGGCAGCAGGGGGTTGCCGCGCAGCCCCGAGCGGGTGACCGGGCGGGTGCGGCTGCGGCACGCGACCGCGTTGACGAGCTGCCCGAGCACGATCGCGGCGAACGCCGCACCGGAGGCCGTCGCGAGCAGCGCCGGGCCGGGCGTCGCGCCCCAGGTCCAGCCGCCGGCGAGCAGGACGACCAGGAACGTCGTGAGCGAGCCGACCGCCTCCGCGAGCCCGAGCACGCCGAACGCGCGCCCCAGCAGGTGCCGGTCCACGAGGTGCTCGGCACGCACCGGCCCGTGCAGGGTGCGCGGGTGCGGGGGCTCGGCGCCCAGCGCGAGCGCCGGCAGCAGGTCCGTCCCGATGTCGAGCGCGAGCACCTGGAGCACGCCGATCGCGAGCGGCACCTGCCCGGCGGTCAGCGCCCAGAGCACGAACGGCGCCAGCTCCGCGACGTTGTCGGTGAGGTGGTAGGTGAGGAAGCGCCGGATGTTGTGGGTGGTGGCCCGGCCGAGCTCGACCGCGGCGACGATCGTGCCGAAGTGGTCGTCCAGCAGCACGAGGTCCGAGGCCTCGCGCGCGACGTCGCTCCCGCCGCGGCCCATCGCCACGCCGACGTCCGCCGCGCGCAGCGCGGGCGCGTCGTTGACGCCGTCGCCGGTCATGGCGACGACGTGGCCGCGGGACTGCAGCGCCACGGCGATGCGCAGCTTGTCCTCCGGGCTGACACGGGCGACGACGGCGCCGTCCGGGACGTCGAGGACGGCGGCCAGCGCGGCGGGGTCCCCGGGCAGGTCCGCACCGACCAGCACCGGGCCGTCGCCGCGCAGCAGGCCCACCTGCCGGGCGACGGCCCCGGCGGTCGCCGGGTGGTCGCCGGTGACCATCGCGAGCCGGATCCCGGCCTCGTGGCACGCCGCGACCGCGCCGGCCACGTCGTCCAGCGGCGGGTCCTCGAGCGCCAGGAGGCCGGTCAGCACCAGGTCGTGCTCGGGGTCGGCCTCGGCGGCCAGGCCGGGGGCCGCGCGCCGCGCGACCGCGACGACCCGCAGCCCGGACGCGGCGAGCTCGTCGGCGCGCGCGGCCGCCCGGGCGGCGTCCGCGCCGGGCAGGCAGACCGCGAGCACCGACTCCGGCGCCCCGAGGACGTGCAGCACGTCCGGCGGGGCACCGGCCCCCGCGCCGCCGGGCGGGGACGCGGGACCGCCCGGCGACCCGGCGCCCGGCACCAGCACCGCCGACCGCCGGCGCGCGGCCGTGTACGGGTAGCGGCGCAGCGGGACCGGCCGCGGCGCCGCCGTCAGCCGGCGGTCCACCACGTCGAGCGCGGCCTCCATCGGGTCGCCGTCCGCCGTCCACCCGCCCGGCCCGGGCACCGCCCGCCCCTGCACGCACAGCGCCGCCGACCGCGCCGCCCGCCGCACCGCGTCGTCCGCGGTGCCGTCCCCGGCCGGGCCGGGCGACGCGGGCAGCGGGACGGTGGGGTCGTAGTCGGACCCGGGGAGCGCCGCCTCGCCGTGCGGCGTCCACACGCGCGCCACCGTCATGTGGTTGCGCGTCAGGGTCCCGGTCTTGTCGGTGCAGACGAACGTCGTCGCGCCGAGCGTCTCCACCGCGTCGAGGCGGCGGACCAGCGCCTGCCGCCCGGCCATCAGCTGGGCCGAGCGGGCGAGCGACAGCGTCACCGTCGGCAGCAGGCCCTCGGGGACGAGCGCCACCATGACGCCGAGCCCGAACACCAGCGCGTCGACGGTGCTGAGCCCCAGCAGCAGCGCGCCGCCGGCCAGCACCACGCCGACCGCGAACGCGGTGTACGACACGAGGCGCACCACGCGGTCGAGCTCGCGGGCCAGCGGGGTGCGGGTCGTGCCGGTCCCACGGGTCAGCGCCGAGATCCCGGCGAGCCGCGTCGCGCCGCCGGTGCGCTCCGCGCGGGCCTCCGCCTCGCCCTCGACCACGAACGTGCCGCACAGCAGCTCGTCCCCGGGTCCGGGGCGCGCGGCGACGCTCTCCCCGGTGAGCAGCGACTCGTCCACCGACAGCGCGTGCGCCTCCAGCACGCGCAGGTCGGCGCAGACCCGGTCGCCGGCGGCCAGCAGCACGACGTCGCCGACGACGACCTGCGCGGTGTCGACCGTGCGCACCTCGCCGTCGCGCCGCACGCGCGCCCGGGAGGGCACGAGCACGGCGAGCCGCTCGGCGGCGCGGTCGGCCCGGTGCTCCTGCCAGAACGCGAAGCAGCCGTTGACCACGACCACCACGCCCACCGCCACGGCCAGGGGCGCCATGCCCGCGAGCAGCGCCAGCACGGCGGCCACCCAGAGCATGACGGCGAACCGGTGGGTCATCTGCGCGAGCAGCTGGCGCACCGGGTGCGGGCGGGCCGGGGGCGGCAGCGCGTTGGGGCCGTCGCGGCGCAGCACCGCCGCCGCCTCCGCGGAGCTCAGCCCGCGGGCCGCCACCGGCGGGGCGACCACCCCGCCGCGCTCCGGGGTCATCGGGCCGCGGGCAGCGTCCCGGCCAGCAGGCGCCCCCACTCCTGGGCGGCCGCCAGCTCGCCCTCCGCCAGGCCGTCCGCCATGCCGAGCACCTCGAACGACCGGGCCTCCACGACGGGGACCGCGCCGCGGTGCCGCAGCGCGCGCTCGGCGGACCGGGCGGCCGAGCCCGGCAGGTTCGGCCGGCGCAGCTTGGTGTCGAACGTCGCGACGAGGAGCGTGTGCGCGGGCATGCGGACGACGTCGAGCCACTCCCGGATGCCGGCGTGCGGGGACACGAGCGCCTCGGCCCCCGTCCGCGCCTCCCGGGCCGCGGACGTCCGGGTCGACTCGCGGCTCATGCCGAAGGCGTGGGTCGGGCCGCCGACCACCAGCAGGGTGACCTCCTCGGGGACCGCGGTGCCGCCGGGCTCCGCGAGCAGGGCCCCGACCTCCACCACCCGCACGGGGACGGTCTCGCGCAGCCCGTCGGCGACGGCGTGCGCGACGTCGCGCGTGCTGCCGAACATCGACTCGTACACCACCAGCGCGGACACCGCGTCACGCCCCCGGGCGGCGGGGCGCCCCGAGCGGGCGGGCGGGGACGGACGCCCCGCGGGGTGCCGCGACGCCCGCGACGCCCCCGCCGGCCGTGCCCCCGCCGGCGCGGTCGGACCCCGCGACGTCGGGCAGGTGCGCGCGGGCCCACGCGACGGCCTCCGCGCGGCACGTGACGCCGAGCTTGCGGTGGATGCTGAGCACCTGCGACTTCACGGTGTTGCGCGACACGTACAGCCGCCCGGCCACCTCGTCGAGCGTCTGCGCGCTGAGGAGCTCCCGCAGCACGACGCGCTCGCGCTCGCTCAGCGCCGGCACCCCCGGCGCGATCCCGGCACCCGGTGCCGGCGACAGGTCCTGGCTCACGACGCCCTCCTCCTGCTCCGCGGCTCACCGAGCCAGGCGCACCTCGCGGTGCTCGATCTCCGAGATGTCGGCGGACGAGGCCGCCAGCAGCCGGTCCGCGAGCTCCCGCAGCGCCCGGGCCGCGGCGAGCTCGTCGCCGATCTCCGGCACGTCGGTCTCGCCCGGACGGCGACGCGCCCGGCCGGTCCCGCTCATGCGGGTGCCCGCGGAGGTGCTGAGGATCGCGTGGGCGGTGGTCGTGGTGTGGTCCGCGGCGGGGACGTCGGAGGCCTCGAACAGGTCGATCCGCACGTCCCAGGTGTGCGTCATGGTGGTCGTCGTCCCTCCGGGTCGGTGCGGCACCGGGTGGTGCGCCGCGGCTGCTGGTGTGCTGCCTCAGCGTGGCGGGAGGACGTGCGCGCACGTCAGAGCCGGACGGTCCGGGCGGCGGGCACCGAAGGTCCCGATCCGGGCTCGTCCGGGCACCGCCGGTCGCCGGTCCCGGCCCGGACGGGTCGCTCGGCCGGGCGCTGAGGGCGTTCGGCCCTGGGGCGGGCGGGCGGCCCGCGGCAGCGTGGTGCCACCTGGCAGAGCACGCACCCGGAGGGGGACGTCATGAGCACCGCGCACCAGCCCTCGCACCGGACCGTCCACCCGACGGTCCTCGTGGAGACCGACCTGGTCTCGACCGCCTCGGCGCGCCGGTGGCTCGCCGTGACGCGGCTCGCGATCGGGTTCGTCTTCCTGTGGGCGTTCCTGGACAAGCTGTTCGGCCTCACCTACTCGACGGGGGCCGTCGTCGACGGGCAGCAGCTCGGGACGGCCTGGGTCGACGGCGGGTCGCCGACAGCGGGGTACCTGGCGTCGGTGACCGGCCCGGCCGAGGGGTTCTTCGACTGGCTCGACCCGACCGTCGCCGACTGGCTGTTCATGCTCGCGCTCGCGGGCATCGGCATCGCGGTCGTCACCGGGGCGGGGCTGTACGTGGCCGCCGGCGCCGGCACGCTCCTCATGGCCCTGATGTGGCTCGCGGAGTGGCCGCCGACGCAGGGGTCGACCAACCCGGCCGTCGACTCGCACGTGATCTTCGCGCTCGTGCTCATCGTCTGCGCGGTCCTGCGCTCGGGCGACACCTGGGGCGTCGGGCGCTGGTGGGCGCAGACGCCGGCGGTCCGCCGCTGGCCCGTCCTGCGCTGACCCCGGTCGGGTCGTGCGCCGCTCACCGGGGCGCGGCGCACGACCTCGCTCCCGTCCCCGGCGAGGTCACGATGAGAGCCGCAGTGGGGGACCGGATCGTCGTCCCCGGACCGCAGGTGGACGCCCCGGACCGCGACGGCGAGATCGTCGCCGTCCCGCACCCCGACGGGTCGCCGCCGTACTCCGTGCGCTGGTCGGACACCGGCCACGTGGGCCTGTTCTTCCCCGGTCCGGGCGTGACCGTGCACCACGGCGACGAACCGCCGCGTCACCGCACCTGACCCGGGCCGCGCCCCGCGCCGCCCGGCCGCCCGACCCCGAAGGGACCGACCATGAAGCACCTGCTGATCCTGGGAGGCGGCACCGCCGGGACGATGGTCGCCAACCGGCTGCTGCACCGGCTGCGGGTGGAGCGCGACTTCTGGCGCCTGACCGTGGTGGACCGCGACGACCGGCACCTCTACCAGCCGGGCCTGCTCACCGTGCCGTTCGGGGCGGCGACGCCCGACCAGCTCGTCCGGTCCCGGCGCCGGTACCTGGAGCCGGGCGTCGAGCTGGTGCTCGGCGAGGTCGAGGGCGTCGACCCGGCCCGCGGCCGGGTGCACCTGGAGGACGGCCGCGTCCTGCCGTACGACTACCTGGTCGTCGCGAGCGGGACGTCGCCCCGGCCCGACCAGACCCCGGGCATGGCCGGGGACCAGTGGCGGCGGCGGGTGCACGAGTTCTACACGCCCGACGGCGCCGTCGCGCTGCACCGCCGGCTCGAGCGGTGGCTCGGCGGGCGGGTCGTCGTGCACGTCACGGAGATGCCCATCAAGTGCCCGGTCGCGCCCCTGGAGTTCACCTTCCTGCTCGACGACGCGCTGCGCCGCCGAGGCCTGCGGGCCGGCACGGAGCTGACGTACGTCACGCCGCTGGACGGCGCGTTCACCCAGCCGGTCGCCCGCGAGCGGCTCGGCGGCATGCTCGACGCGCGCGGCGTCCGGGTGCGGACGGACTTCGTCGTCGACCGGGTCGACGACGGGCGCCTCGTGTCCGTCGACGACCGGGAGGCCCCGTTCGACCTGCTCGTCACGGTGCCCGTCAACCTCGGGGCCGACTTCGTGGCGCGCTCCGGGATGGGGGACGTGCTCCAGGACGTGCCGGTCGACCCCGGCACGCTGATGTCGCGGGCCCACCCGGGGGTGTTCGCGGTCGGGGACGCCACGGACGTGCCGACCTCCAAGGCCGGCTCGGTGGCGCACTTCGAGGCCGACGTGTTCGCCGACAACCTCGTGTCCTACGACCGCGGGCGGCCCATGACCCGGCTGTACGACGGCCACGCGAACTGCTTCGTCGAGTCGGGCCGGGGCCGCGCCCTGCTGCTCGACTTCGGCTACGACGCCGAGCCGCTGCCCGGCCGGTACCCGCTGCCGGTGGTCGGGCCGCTCAGCCTGCTCGCCGAGACGCGGGCGAACCACTGGGCGAAGGCCGCGACGCAGCGCCTGTACTGGAACGTGCTGCTGCACGGCCGCCCGGTCCCGATCCCCAGCCGCGCCCCGCGGCGCGAACCCGCCGCGACCCGTGCCGCGGCCTGACCAGGAGGACGCCATGCCCGTGGTGCAGATCCGCGAGCGCGCGGTGCACGTCGACGACGAGGGGTTCCTCAGCCGCCCCGAGGAGTGGGACGAGGACCTCGCGAAGGCGCTCGCCGAGCAGATCGGGATCACCCTGACCGACCGGCACTGGGAGGTGCTGCGCTTCCTGCGCGCCGACTACGCGGAGCGGGGCCAGACCCCCACGACGCGCCGGGTCGACGTGGTCGGCGGCGTCCCGGTCAAGGAGCAGTTCGCGCTCTTCCCCCGCAAGCCCGGCCGCAAGATGGCCTACGTCGCGGGACTGCCCAAGCCGCACGGCTGCGTCTGAGGAGGACCCGTGACCGACACGACGGCCGCACCCCGGCCCGCGATCGTCCCCGACTTCGGCGACGACGCCGGCGACGACCGGACGATCGCCATCATCTGCTCCAAGGGCAACCTCGACATGGCGTACCCGGGGCTGATCATCGCCAACGCCGCCCTCGGCGAGGGCGTGGAGACGCACCTGTTCTTCACGTTCTGGGGCTTCGACATGGTGGTGCGCTCGCGGATGCACGACCTGCGGTTCTCGCCCGTCGCCAACACCGCGATGCACCTGCCGCTGCGGGACCTGCGGCTGCCCCAGGCGGTGGCCCCGGCACCCGGGGTCTCGGCGGTGACGACCCGCATGATGCGCCGCCAGCTGCGCGACCTCGGGATCCCGGACGTCCCGGAGCTGCTCGACCAGATCGTCGCGGCCGGCGGGCACCTGTGGGGCTGCCGGATGTCGGCGGACATGTTCGCGCTCGACGAGTCGGACCTGCGCGAGGACCTGGAGGGGATCATCAGCGCGGCGGAGTTCGTCGAGAAGACGGCGGGCGCGCAGCTGCTGTTCGTCTGACGGGCCGTGCCGGTCAGTCGCGCAGCAGCCGCGCGGCGAGCACGGCCGCCTGGGTGCGCCGCTCGACGCCGAGCTTCGCGAGCACGTGCGAGACGTAGTTCTTCACGGTCTTCTCCGCGAGGTACATGCGCTCGCCGATCTGGCGGTTCGTCAGGCCCTCGGCGATGTACGCCAGGATGTGCCGCTCCTGCTCGGTGAGGTCGTGCAGCTCGTCGGGCTCCGGGGGGCCGGCCCGCAGCCGCGCGAGCACGCGCCCCGTGACCGCCGGGTCGAGCATCGAGTGCCCGGCCGCGACGTGCCGGATCGCGGCGAGCAGCTCGCCGCCGCCGATCTCCTTGAGCACGTAGCCCGCGGCGCCGGCGAGGATCGCGGCGAACAGGGCCTCGTCGTCGTCGTACGACGTGAGGATCAGCGCGGCGACCGACGGGTCCTGGGACCGCACCTGGCGGCACACCTCGATGCCGCTGCCATCCGGGAGCCGCGCGTCCAGCACGGCCACGTCGGGCCGCAGCGCGGGGATGCGCCGCGTCGCCTCGGCCGCCGACCCGCTCTCGCCGACGACCTCGATGTCCGGCTCCTGGCCGAGCAGGTCGCGCAGGCCGCGCCGCACCACCTCGTGGTCGTCGAGGACGAACACGCGGATCTGTGCAGCGGCGCCGCTCTGGGCCATGCTGGTGTTGTACCGCACACCGGCACCCCGGGGCACCCCCCCGGGCGAGCGAGCAGGTGGGGGCAGGCATGTCGACGGTCGGCGGACGGACGGCGTCGGCGAGGGCCGACGGACTCGCCGTGGCACGGCGGCACGCCCGCGCGCTCATCGACACGATGGTCGCGGTGCAGGACGACGGCGACCTGCGCGACGTGCTCGGCCGGCTCGCGCAGGCCGCGTGCGTGCTGACCGACGCCCGCTACGGCGCGCTCGCCGTGGTGGGCCCCGACCTGAGCATCGGCACCTCGGTCACGGCCGGCGTGCCCGAGGTCCCCGGGCAGCGCGCGTGGGAGCCGCCGGGCGGGCGGGGCGTGCTGCGCGCGCTCGTCGACGACGCCCGGCCGCTGCGGGTGCACGACCTCGCGGCGCACCCGGCCGCCGCGGCGGACCCGCCCCGGCACCCCGGGCTGCACACGTTCCTCGGGGTGCCCGTCCTCGTGCGCTCGCGGGTCTTCGGCGTGCTCTACCTGGCCCACAAGCGGGGCGGCGCGGACTTCACCGCGGACGACGAGGAGCTCATGGTCTCCCTCGCCGCGGCCGCCGGGGTCGCGATCGACAACGCCCGGCAGTACCACGCGGGCCGGCACCGGCAGCAGTGGCTCGAGGCGTCGGTCGAGATCGAGCAGCAGCTGCTCGCCGGCCTGCCCCGCTCCGCGGCGCTGACGCTGGTCTGCGACCGGGCCCGCGAGCTCGCGCGGGCGGACCTGGTGTGCGTGCTGCTGCCCGACGGGGACGACCTGGTCGTGCACGCCGCGAGCGGGCGCGCCGCCGGCGGGGTGCGGGGGGCGCGCGTGCCCGTCGGGCGGTCGCTCAGCGGGGCGGTGCTGCGCGCCGGGGCGCCGGAGGGGGTCGTGGAGTTCCGCACCGACCCGCGCGCCGCCACGCTGCGGGGCGCGCCGGTGCTCGGACCGGCGCGGATCGTGCCGATGTCCGCGCGCGGGCACGCGCTGGGCGTGCTGCTCGTCGCCCGCCGGCCGGGCGCGTCGCCGCTCGGGGAGCACGACAGCGCGATGGTGGACGCCTTCGCCCGGCAGGCGGCGATGGCCCTGGAGCTCGCGACGTCCCAGGTGCAGCGCGGCACGCTGGCGGTCTACCGGGACCGCGAGCGGATCGCCCGGGACCTGCACGACCTCGTCATCCAGCGCATCTTCGGCACGGGCCTCACCGTCCAGAGCATGCGCCCCCGGTTGCCGCAGGAGCTGCGTCCCGCGGCGGACGAGGTGGTCGGCCAGCTCGACGAGGCCATCCGCGACCTGCGGTCGGCGATCTTCGCCCTGCAGCGCCCGGGGATGGCGGAGGGGCTGCGGGGGCGGGTGACGGAGACGGTCGGCGCGGTGGTCCCGGCGCTCGGCTGCGAGCCGCGCATCCGCATGGAGGGGCCGCTGGACACCGTGGTGCCGGAGCCGGTCGCCGGGCACCTGACGTCCGTGCTCACGGAGGCGCTGACGAACGTCGCGCGGCACGCCCAGGCGCACACCGTGCAGGTGCTGGTCTCCGCCCGGCCGGACGCCCTCACCCTGCAGGTGGACGACGACGGCGCGGGGCTGTCCGAGGGCGCCGTCGTCCCCGGGAACGGCCTGCGCAACATGCGCTCGCGGGCCGCGGAGCTGGGCGGCGGCCTCAGCATCCGGGAGCGCCCGGAGGGCGGGACGCGGCTGGTGTGGAGCGTGCCGCTGGGGCCGGTCCGCCCGCCCGGGGCGGGGCCCTGAGCGCGCGGGACGGTCGGCGACCGCGGAGGGGACGACCGGCACCTGCGCCCCGCAGGGGCCCGTCCTAGCGTCACGGGTGACGGCAAGCACGCCGTCGCTCGGCGCGGGACGGAGGGAGTCCGGCATGGGCCACGAGGTCGTCGTCGGGGTGGACGGCACCCAGTCGAGCCGTCGCGCGGTGCAGTGGGGCGCGCAGGAGGCGTGGGCGCGGCGGACGGAGCTGGTGCTCGTGCACGCCACGGGTCGCCCCTCGCCGGGGCTCGAGGCGGCGTGGGACGCGATGCTCGAGGCCGAGGTCGCCGCGATGCTGGACCGGGAGGCCGGCCGGGCGCGGCACGACCTGCCGGAGCTGAAGATCCGCACGGAGGTGGACGCCGACACGCCCGCGCGCTGCCTGACCCGCCGCTCGGCGACCGCGCGCCTGGTCGTCGTCGGCACCCGCCGCATGACCGCCGCGGAGCGGGTGTTCACGGGCTCGCTCGCGTACCAGGTGGTCGCCGGGTCGCACTGCTCCGTCGCCGTGGTGCCGCCGGTGACCGGACCGGCGGAGGACCGCGTCGTGGTCGGTGCGGACGGCTCGCCGGACAGCGTCGCCGCCGTGCGCGCGGGCGCCGAGCAGGCCGACCGCGCCGGCGCCGTGCTGGAGGTGGTGCACGCCTGGCAGGAGCCCGCCGTGATCATGAGCGCCACGTGGCTGCCGCCGGACCTGTCCGACGTCACGCGCGAGGAGGAGGAGGTCGTGCTGGCCGAGGCGTCCGCCGGGCTCGGCGAGGACTTCCCGGACCTGGAGATCGAGAGGACGCTCGTGCGCGCGCAGCCCGCCGCGGCGCTGCTGGCCGCCGCGGCCTCGGCACGGCTGCTCGTCGTCGGCAGCCGCGGGCTGCACGGGGTGGCGCGGATGCTGCTCGGCTCGACGAGCCACGCGGTCGTCCTGCACTCGCCGTGCCCGGTGCTCGTCGTGCGGCGCTGACGGGAACGGCGCCGGGGCAGGGAGGACGTGAGCCATGCACGAGCAGACGACGACGCCCGCGGACGGCACGCCGGGCGGCGGGAGGGTCGGCCGGCCGCGTCCGGGACCGGACTTCGCGTGGCACCTGGTGGGCAGCTCGCACGTCGCGGGGACGGCCGACGGCTGCTACGAGGTCCGCTGCATCCGGGACCTGCGGTGGGAGGCGGTGTTCGTGCCCGCGACCGGGACGCCGCCGCAGCTCATCGAGGGGCGCGGCACGATCTTCCGGACGTTCGACGAGGCGCTCGAGGCGGTCGAGGAGTTCGACCACGGGCGCCGCGGGCTGCGCGGGCTGGCGCGCCGGCGCCGGCCGGGTGCCCGCCCCTGACCACCGTGGTACCGGACCGACCGCCCAGAGAGAGGACACCGCCGTGCGCACGCTTCCCCGGGATCCCCGGCACGCCGCCGAGGACGACGACCAGCCCGTCTACCGCGTCGACTTCGTCGCGCACGGCCGGCCCTCCGGCGAGGTGCACCGCGTGTTCGAGGCGCGTGACGTGCTGGAGGTGCAGGGGTGGGCGCAGCGTCGCGCCGGGGGCCGGGACTACGTGATCTCGGTCGAGTACCCCGGCGTGCACGGCACGGGCCTGGCCCGCGTGCTGTCCTCGCACGGCTGACGGCGCCCGAGGGTCGGCTGCGGCGGGGCGCGGGGTCGTTCGGCCCTGGGCGGTCCCGGCTCCCGGGCGGGACCGTGGGTCCGTCGGCCGGGTCGTCGTGCCCGCGCCCCGGAGGAGGGAGCACCCGATGAGCGGCGAGGTCGTCGTGGGCGTCGCGGGCACGCCGTCGAGCGAGCAGGCGGTCCGGTGGGCCGCGGACGCGGCGCGGGCCCGCGGGGCGACGCTCGTGGTCGTCCACGCCCTGGGGCTGCCGGTGAGCGGGTTCGAGAGCGTGTGGGACGACGCGGTCGGGGCCGGCGTGCAGCGGATGCTCGCGCACGAGGTCGAGGTCGCCACGCAGGACCACCCGGGCCTGACGGTGCGCACGGAGATCGACCTGGAGACCCCCGGCCGGGCGCTGACCCGCCGGTCGGGCACCGCGCGGCTGCTCGTCGTCGGTACCCGCCGCACCACCGCCGCGCACCGCGTGTACTCCGGCTCCTTCGCGTACCAGGTGGTCGCGGGCTCGCACTGCCCGGTGGCGGTCGTCCCGCCCTCCCTGCGCGTCCCGGAGAACCGCGTCGTCGTCGGCGTCGACGGCTCCCGGGACAGCGTCGCCGCCGTGGCCGCCGCCGCGCAGGAGGCCGACCGGGTCGGGGCCTCGCTCCAGGTCGTGCACGCCTGGCAGGAGCCCGCGGTGCTGGCGTCCGTGGGCTGGGTGCCGCCCGAGCTGCCGTCGGCGGTGCAGGACGAGGAGCGCGTCGTGCTCGGGGAGTCCACCGCGGGGCTCGGGGAGATGTACCCCGACCTGGAGGTCGAGCGCACGCTCGTGCAGGCGGACGCCGCCGCCGCGCTGCTCGCGACCTGCGCCACCGCCCGTCTGGTGGTGGTCGGCAGCCACGGGCGCGGCGGCGTGGCGCGGATGCTGCTCGGCTCGGTGAGCCACGCGCTGGTGCTGCACGCGCCGTGCCCCGTCCTGGTCGTCCGGTCGCACTGAGCCGTCCGCCGGGGCGGCACCGGGGCGCACGTCCCGCATCGAGGGGAGAGGCATCATGACCGAGGTCGTCGTCGGGGTCGCGGGCACGCTGTCGAGCGAGCGCGCGGTGCACTGGGCAGGGGAGCAGGCAGCGGCGCGCGGGGCCGAGCTGGTGCTCGTCCACGCCGTGGGCCGGCCGCGCGCCGGCTACGGCGAGGTCTGGGAGGAGGCCGTGCGCGCCGGCGTCCGGGAGATGCTCGAGCGGGAGGCGGAGCGCGTCTGCGCCGCGGTCCCCGACCTGAAGGCGCGCACCGAGATCGACCTCGAGACCCCCGCGCGCAGCCTCACGGAGCGCTCGGCGGGCGCCGCCCTGGTCGTGGTCGGCACGCGGCGGCTCGGACCCACCCAGCGGGTGTTCTCCGGCTCCCTGGCCTACCAGGTGGTCGCGGGCGCGCAGTGCCCCGTCGCCGTGGTGCCCCCGCTGACCCGCCCCGCCTCCGACCGCGTGGTGGTCGGGACCGACGGCTCGGCCGAGAGCGCCGCCGCGGTCCGCGCGGCGGCGGTCGAGGCGGCGCGCACCGGCGGCGTGCTCGACGTCGTGCACGCCTGGCAGGAGGCCTCGGTGCTGTGGGCGGTCCGCGTGCCGCCGGACCTCGGGTCCGCGACGCACGCGCACGCCCGCGCCGTGCTGGAGGCGGCGTCGGCGGGGCTCGAGGAGGAGCACCCGGGCCTGGAGGTCCGGCGGCGGCTCGTCGAGACCGACCCGGCCGGCGCACTGCTCGCCGCCGCCGACAGCGCGCGGCTCCTGGTGGTCGGCAGCCGCGGGCTGCACGGCGTCTCGCGGATGCTGCTCGGCTCGACGAGCCACGCGGTGGTCCTGCACTCCCCGTGCCCCGTGCTGGTCGTGCGCGGCTGAGGTGCCCGGTGGACCGCCCCGCGTCCGCCGGTGCGGAGCGCGCGACGGGCCAGGCGGCGCCCGACCCCGCCGCCTCGCTGCGCCTGCGGGGCGAGGTCGCGCTGCTGCGCTCCGACGCCCGGCTGGCCGTGGACGAGACGCTCCGGCGCGTCGCCGCGGTCCGCGCCCGGCTCGTCGAGCTGCACGGCACGGACCCGGTGGAGCGGGTCGCGTGGTGGGTGCGCAGCCCGGAGAGCATCGTCGTCGCCGCCGTGCGCCGGGGCCTGGAGCCGTCGCCGGGCGCGCTGCGGCGCGGGGTCACGGACGTCGCGGGGGTCCGGCTCGTGTGCACGTCGCGCGGCGACCTGCGGCCGGTGCTCGGCGCGCTGCTCGCGGGGCCCGGCGCGGGCCTGCTGGCGGTCGACGACCACCTCGCCCACCCGCCGGTGTCCGGCTGCCGCGCCCTGCACGCCGTGCTCGCGGTGCCGGTCGCGCTGCCGGGCGGCCCCGGGACCCGCACCGTGGAGGTCCAGGTCCTCACGGCGGTCATGGACGCGTGGGACGCGGTCCGGCGGTCGCTGGACGACCACGCCCCGGAGGACCTGCGGGCGCGGCTGCGGTCGGCGGCCGACCGTGCCGACCGGCTCGACCGCCAGCTCGACCGGATCCGCGCGGAGGTCGCCGCCCGGGGCTCCGCCCGCGGGACGGAGCCGGCCGGCGACGCCGTCGTCCGGGGAGGGGAGTGACCGTGCTGGCGTGGGAGGTGCGGCCGGCCGGCGTGCTCGCACGCTTCGAGCGCCCGGTGCCCGCGCCGGGTCCGGGGGAGCTGCTCGTGCGCGTCGAGGCGTGCGGCGTCTGCCGCACCGACCTGCACGTCCTCGACGGCGACCTGCCGCCCCACCGCCCGGCCGTCGTCCCCGGGCACGAGGCCGTGGGGCGCGTCGTGGACGCCGCACCCGACGTCTCCGGGTGGGCGACCGGGGACGCGGCCGGCATCGCCTGGCTGCGGCACACCTGCGGCACGTGCGCCGACTGCCGCGCCGGACGCGAGAACCTCTGCCGGGCCTCGCGCTACACCGGGTGGGACGCCGACGGCGGGTACGCGCCGTACGCGACCGTGCCCGCCGCCTACGCCTACCACTGGCCCGAGCAGCTCGACCCGGCCACGCACGCGCCGCTGCTGTGCGCCGGGATCATCGGGTTCCGGGCCCTGTCCCGCGCGGAGCTGCCCGCCGGCGGCGTGCTCGGCCTGTACGGGTTCGGCGGCTCGGCGCACCTGACGGCCCAGGTCGCGCTCGCCCGCGGCGCCCGGGTGCACGTCCTGACGCGCGGGGCCGACGCCCGCCGCCTCGCGCTCGAGCTGGGCTGCGCGTCCGCGGGCGGCGCGACCGACGCCCCGCCGGAGCCGCTCGACGCCGCGATCGTGTTCGCACCGGCCGGGGAGATCGTGCCGGTGGCGCTCGCGGCCGTGCGGCCCGGCGGCACGGTGGCCGTCGCCGGCATCCACCTCAGCGACGTGCCGCCGCTCGACTACCGGCGCCACCTGTTCCACGAGCGCACCCTGCGGTCGGTCGAGGCGAACACCCGCGAGGACGGCCGGGCGTTCCTCGCGGAGGCCGTCCGGGCCGGCGTCCGCGTGCACGCCGTGCCGTACCCGCTCGACCGCGCCGACGCGGCGCTCGCCGACCTGCGCGCGGGGCGGTTCGCGGGCGCCGCGGTGCTGCTGCCCGGGCCGAAGAGCCCACCCGGCGGCGTCCGGGCGCGGGCATCCTGGTGACGGCCGGTGACCCCGGCCCCCTGCACGACCCGCCCACCCACGAGGAGAGCACCATGAGCACCGTCACGCCCACCGCCGCCCGTACCACCACCCCGCTGCGCGCGGTCCGCGACGCCCTGGACCACCTGCGCGACGAGCCCGCGCCGCTGTGGGCGCCCGGCAGCCGCGCCCGGCTGACCGGCTGGGTGGCGGGGAGCATGGTCGCCTGGACCGTGGCCGGCGTCGCCGGGACGGCCGCGCTCGGCGCGCTGGTGCGGCTCGCCGGCTGAGCGGCGTCGCCGTCAGCGCGGCGCCGGAGCCTCGGCGGCGAGCGCGTCGAGCGTCCGCCGGGTCGTCGCGAGGGCCGCGTCCAGGACGTCGTCCGGCGCGGTGAGCGCGAGCCGCACGTAGCCGTCCTGCGCGGTGTACACGGTGCCGGCCGAGGTGACGACGCCGTGGCCCCGCAGGGCGGCGACGAGCTCGGCGCTGGTGCGACCGGTGCGCCGGGCGTCCACCCACAGGTAGAACCCGCCGAGCGCGGCGACCGGCTCCTGCGGCGCCCACGGCCCGAGCAGGCGGACCGCGCGCTCGGACCGCGCCCGGTAGACGGCTGCGAGCTCGGCGCCGCGGCCGGGCAGCGACCGCAGCGCCTCGGCGGCGACGAGCTGGGCCGTGACCGGTGCGCAGCCCGCCGTGGTGCCGTGCAGCGCGGCGACGGCCTCCCGCAGGGCCGGGGGTGCCACGAGGGCGCCGACCCGCAGGCCCGTCATCGACCACGTCTTGGAGAAGGTCCGGGCCGCGAGCGTGCGGTCGTGGCCGCCGTCCGCGAGCGGTGACGGGGCGCGGCCGCCCGCGAACACGACGGCCTCGTAGGCCTCGTCGGACAGCACGAACGCGTCGTGCTCCCGCGCCAGCGCGACGACCTCCCGCAGCGCCGCGGACGACGCCACCGCGCCCGTGGGGTTGCTCGGGGAGTTCACGACCACCAGGCGGGCGCCCGCGCGCAGCCCCGCCTCCACGGCGTCCAGGTCGGCGAACGCGTCGCCGGACGGGCCCTGCCGGTAGGGCAGCACCGCGATCCCCAGGCGGCCGGCGAGCACCCGGTAGTTGGGCCAGGCGGGGTCGGGCACCACGGCCGCGCCCCCGGGCGCGCACGTCGCCGCCAGGGCGACCGCGACGGCGCCGGTCCCTCCCACGGTGATGACGACGTCGGCGGGGTCGGGGCGGAACCCGGTGCCGGCCTCGACGTCCTCGGCGACCAGCGCCCGCAGGTCGCTGAGGCCGAGCTTCGGCGTGTAGCCGGTGCGCCCGGCGCGCAGGCTCGCGACCGCCGCCTCCACGAGGACCCCGGGCAGCGGCTGGTCCGGCTCGCCGATCGAGAGGTCCACCTCGTCCGGGGCGGTCTCGGTGGCCATCATGCGGGCGACCGCGTCCCCCGCGGCGGGCGAGGGGGGCTGCGTCGGGGCGGGCGGCGTCGGGGGAGTCGGGGGCACCGAGGGACCTCTCGTGCGTCGGGAACATGTCGGCCCGACCGCGAGGAGGGGCGTCCCGGCCATCGTAGGAAGCCCTCCGTGTCGGGAACGTGTCGGTTCCGCGGGGTCGAAACCGCGCGGACCGTCCAGCGTCACGCGGCTGTAACACCCGGTCCGTCTCATGGTCACCACGGCACGCCGGGCACCGGCCGACCCCCTGCGGACGGCGCCCGGTGCCGGGATCCCTCCCCCCACCTGATCCTCGACCCGCCCCGAACGGAGTCCCCATGCGCACCTCCCGCACGCGGTTCCTCGTGGCCGGCGCCTCGGCGCTGGTGCTCGGCCTCTCGGCCTGCTCCGGCTCCGCCGACGCGACCGGCGACACCCCCTCGTCGAGCGCCGGCGGCGACCCGGTCGTCGCCGCCGCCGACCCCTCCCTGCTGCCGTACAACTTCCTCGGCGAGGACGGCTCGACCTGGGAGGGCATCAACGTCGACCTGGCCGCCGCGCTGTCCGAGCAGCTCGGCCGGCCGGTCGAGATGACCAGCGCCGGGTTCGACACGATCATCCCGGGCCTGGCGTCCGGCCGGTACGACATGGCGCTCACGGGCATGTTCGACACCAAGGAGCGGCAGCAGACGGTCGACTTCGTCGACTACCTGCTCGCGGAGAACAACTTCCTGACCCGCTCGGACTTCCGCGACGTGGCGTCCATGGACGACCTGTGCGGCGAGGTCGTCGGCATCCCCGGCGGCGCGCTGGAGGCCGGCCTGCTCGCCGACGCCTCGACCGCGTGCACGGACGCGGGCGACCCGGCGATCACCGTCAACGAGTTCGCCGACCTCGACGCGACGGTGCTGGCCCTGAAGTCCGGTCGCATCGACGTCACGCCGAACGACTCGGCCGCGAACGCGTACATCCTGTCCCAGAGCCCCGACGACCTGAAGACGTCCGGCGGCTACCTCAACGAGGGCTACTTCGCGGCGGCGTTCCCGAAGGACAGCGAGCTCACCGCCCAGGTGGAGGAGGCCTTCGCGGCGATCATGGCCGACGGCACCTACACCGCGATCCTCGAGGACTGGGGCATCCCGTCCCGGGCCCTGGACGAGCCGATCGTCAACGGGTCGCCGTTCTGATGACGCGCCCGGACCTCACCCTGGCGCCGCGGGGCGCCGACAACGTCGTCGTCCCGCGGCCCAGGCCGTGGCGCTGGGTGGGCATGGCCGTGGTCGCGGTGCTCGCGGTCGCGGTGGTCTCGTCCTTCGTCACGAACCCGAACTACCAGTGGGACGTCGTCGCCCGGTACCTGTTCGACCCGCGCATCCTCGCCGGCCTGCGCACGACGCTGCTCCTCACGCTCATCGGCACGGTCATCGCCGCGGCGCTCGGCCTGGTGCTCGCGACCATGCGGCTGTCGACCAGCCCGCTGCTGCGCGGCACCGCGGGGGCGTACGTCTGGTTCTTCCGCGGCACGCCCGTGCTGGTGCAGCTGATCCTCTGGTACAACCTGGCGATCCTGGTCCCGACGGTGAGCATCGGGGTGCCGTTCGGCCCCACGCTGTGGTCGGCGAGCACCAACGACCTCATCACCCCGTGGACGGCCGCGATCCTCGGCCTCGCGCTCAACGAGGCCGCGTACCTGGGCGAGATCATCCGCTCCGGGATCATCTCGGTCGACAAGGGGCAGACGGAGGCCGCGCACGCGCTCGGGCTCGGCCGCCTCGACACGTTCCGCCGGATCGTGCTGCCGCAGGCGCTGCGCGTCATCGTCCCGCCGGCCGCCAACGAGGCCATCGGCCTGCTCAAGTACTCGTCCGTCGTGTCGGTGATCGCGCTGCCGGAGCTGCTGTACGCCGGCCAGCTCATCTACGCCCGCACGTACGAGACCATCCCCGTCCTCATCGTCGTGTGCCTCTGGTACCTCGCCGTGGTCACCGCCCTGACGGCGGTGGAGTCCCGCGTCGAGGCCCGGCTCGGCGCCGGCTTCCGCCGGACCCCGGACGACGTCACCCGCAACGGAAGGTGGGCCCGGTGGCTGCTCCCCAGGCGCTAGTGCAGGTGCGCGAGCTGCGCAAGCGGTTCGGCTCCCACGAGGTGCTGCGCGGCGTCGACCTCGACGTGCGCGCCGGCGAGGTGCTGTGCCTGATCGGCGCCTCCGGCTCCGGCAAGTCGACGCTGCTGCGCTGCATCAACCACCTGGAGCGGCCCGACGCGGGCCGGGTGGTGGTCGACGGCCGGCTCATCGGCATGGAGGAGCGCGGGGGCCGGCTGCACGAGCTGTCCCCGAAGGCGGTGCACGCGCAGCGCGCCGACATCGGCATGGTGTTCCAGCACTTCAACCTGTTCCCGCACCTGACGGTGCTGCAGAACGTCATCGAGGCGCCGATGCGGGTGCGGCGGTACTCGCGGGACGCCGCGGTCTCGACCGCGATGGACCTGCTGACGCGCGTCGGGATGGCCGAGAAGGCCGACGCCTACCCGCGCAGCCTGTCGGGCGGCCAGCAGCAGCGCGTCGCCATCGCGCGCGGCCTGGCGATGCGGCCCGGGCTCATGCTGTTCGACGAGCCGACGTCCGCTCTGGACCCGGAGCTCGTCGGCGAGGTGCTCGACGTGATGCGCGGGCTCGCCGCCGACGGCATGACGATGATCGTCGTCACGCACGAGATGGCGTTCGCCCGCGAGGTCGCCTCGCAGGTCGCCTTCATGGCGGACGGCCTGGTCGTCGAGCAGGGCGCCCCCGCCCAGGTGCTGGGCGCGCCGGCCCACGAGCGCACCCGTTCCTTCCTGTCGAAGGTGCTCTGAGCCGTGGTGGCCGCCACGTCCCCGACGCCGCTCGAGGCCGGCCTCGGCCGCGCGCTGACCCCGCAGGACCTCGCGGTGCTCAGCCCGGCCGTGCTGTGCGCGGAGCCGGGGTCGCCCGCGTCGCGGCTGCGCGGGCGGGCGGGGCGCGCGGAGTGGCCGACGGCGGTGCACGACGACATCACGCGCGCGGCGCACGTCGCGTCCGTCCGCGACACCCGGATCGTGCTGGTCGGGGGCAGCACGTTCGCGTGGGTGCACCAGGCCGTGCGGCAGCTGCGGAGGGCCGGCTCGTTCCCGCTCGCCGTGGTGGCCACCGACGTCACCGCCGACGAGGAGCTCACGCTCCTGGGGGCGGGCGCGAACCTGGTCGTCGAGCCCCGCGCCGGGGCCCGCGAGGTGGTGGCGCGGCTCACGGCGCTGGGCCGCAGCGCCGCCGGTGACGCGCTGCTGCAGGTGCGGTGGCTGCAGGCCGGCCCGATGCGGGTGGACCTGCAGGCCCGGCGCTGCCTGCTCGACGACGAGCCGGTGCCGCTCAGCCAGACCGAGTTCGACCTGCTGGCCTACCTCATGGGGCGCGCCCAGCAGGTGGCGGGGCACCACGAGATCGCCCAGCAGGTGTGGGGGTGGCGGCACGGCGACGTCCGCAACACCCTGCGGATCCACGTCGGCCGGCTGCGGCGCAAGATCGGCGACCCGCCGCGCGCGCCGCGGTGGATCGGGTCCGCGCGCGGCCTCGGCTACCAGTTCCTCCAGCCCGTCGCCGAGCTCGGCGAGGACCGCAGCGAGGAGCGGCTGCGGCAGGCGATCGCGGTGCTCAACGCGCAGGCGGACGCGCTGCAGGCGCTGATCGACACGCTCCCGGCCGCGCAGGACCCGGCGACGATCGCCGAGACGGTCGTGCAGTGGGCCGTGACGCGGGGCTTCGGCGACGCGGCGACGGTGTTCCGGCTCGACGTCGACGACGCCGGCCGCGGCGTCTCGCGGCTGGTGGCGTCGGCGGGGATGTCCGCGCGGTGGCGGCAGTCCATCGCGACCGGGCACCCCATCAGCGAGGGGTTCATGGGCTCCCAGGTGTACGCCCGCGGCGAGGTCGTGCAGATGTCCGACATGACGCGGCTGTCCAAGCGGTTCCCGGTGACCGCCCGGATGTCCACCGCGGAGGACCTGCACGCGTGCGTGATGTTCCCGCTGCACGTGCACGGCCGCGTGTGGGGGGACCTCGCGTTCGTCAGCCGCGCGCCCCGGGCGTTCCCGCCCGCCCGGTCCGCGTACCTGCGGACCGTCGCCGCCGTCGTCGCGCTGGCCGTCGAGGCCCGCACCCGCGACGCGGCGCTGGACGCCGGGGCCGACGGCGCACCGGACGTGCTGCCGGGGGCCGACCCCGGCGGTGGCGTGCGTGCGGGACGGGAGGCGACGGGTGCGTGAGCTGACGGACGCGGACGTGGCCCGCGTGAGCCTGCCCGCCGTGGTCGCGGAGGTCGCGCGCTGCCTGGCCGACCTGGGCACCGGGGCGGCGTCGCAGGCGCCGAAGGCCGTGCTGCCCACCGGTCCCGGTGCGTTCTTCCTCTCGCTGGCCGGCGTCGTGCCGCGGCTGGGGCTGGCCGCCGCCAAGTGGGCCTCGTACGCCCCGGGCGCGCCGGGCCGGCCGGGGACGTCCACCTCGACCGTGGTCGTGTCCGACGCGTCGGACGGCACCCCGCTCGCCGTCGTCACCGGCATGGCGTTCACGCGGGTGCGCACGGCGGCGACGGCCGTCGCGGTGGCCCGTGCCGCGGCCACCCGGCCGCCGGGCGCGGTCGCGCTGGTCGGCTGCGGGTCCACGAACCGCGCGGTGCTCGACGCAGTGCTCGCCTCGGAGCCGGCGGCGGCCGTGCGCGTGCTCGTGCGGACGGCGGCGTCGGCGCGCTCGCTGCACGCCGAGCTGGCGCCCCGCGTGGCGGACCTGCGGGTCGGGACCGACACGGCGGTGCTGGCCGACGCGGACTGGGCGTTCTCCGCGACCGGCGCGGACGCGCCCGTCGCGGACCTGGCGGCGCTCTCGCCGGACGCGACCGTCGTCGCGCTGGACGGCGCCCGCACGTGGCACCGGCCGCCGGGCGTGCCGGTGCTGGACGACCACGTGCGGCCGGGCGCCGCGACCCCCGCGGTGCCGCGCCTGCTCGCCGGGCTCGTCGAGCGGCCGCGCGGACCGGTGCTGCTCGACGTCGCGGGCTCCGCCGTCTGCGACGTGGCGCTGGCCGCGTGCCTGCCGGGGGTGCGGCCGTGACGGGCACCACCGGCACCACCCGGCTCGCCGTGGCGCTCGCCGCCGCCGGCGCGTACTCGGCGTTCCCGTCGGCCTGGTACCACCTCGTGCAGGAGCAGACCGGGTCCCGGTGGACCGCCGCGGTGCTGTTCGCCGCCCACGGGGTCGCGCAGGTCGCGGCCATGACGGTGGTCGCCCGGCCGCGGACCGCGGCGCGGGCGTCCGGGGCGGGCACCGGGCGGGTCGTCGCGGCGCTGCTGCTCCTGGACACCGCCGGCGCGCTGCTGCTCGTCGCCGCGCCCGCGCCCGGCGGGTTCGCGCTGCTGCTCGCCGGGCGGGTCGTCACGGGGCTCGCGCTCGGGGCGCTCACGCCGCTGGCGACCGCGGGGCTCGCGCGGCACCCGCGCGGG